>NZ_JAEKCY010000010.1:0-216579 GCF_016405475.1 Pseudomonas sp. MF6767
CGCAGAGCGTGGGAATGATCGAGGGAACCGCGTTATTGTTCTAGCCTCAGGTATCAAGCCTCTTGATCGTTCCCACGCTCCCGCGTGGGAACGCATCGCGTGACGCTCTGCGTCACCCTTGCAGAGTACTCAAGTCGTGCGCCTGACACACCGCATCGCAGGCAAGCCAGCTCCCACACTTGAATCGGTTTACCACTCGAAAATCGGCCCCGAAAGCAAAGTTGGAAGGCTTCTTGCAACCCCGCCTCCAAGTCGCCTTCCAGCGTCAAAACTTTGCTTCAAGGACCCGAGGAATACCGGTGGTAGATCGCTCTCAAATGCTCAACACGGCCCGTGGCACCCTGACTGACCTGTCGCGGGGCAATCTGGGTGTGCCGTTGTTGTTGCTGGTGATGCTGGCAATGATGATGTTGCCGATGCCGCCGTTCCTGCTCGACGTGTTCTTTACCTTCAACATTGCCCTGTCCGTCGTTGTGTTGCTGGTGTGCGTGTACGCCTTGCGGCCGCTGGATTTCGCGGTGTTCCCGACGATTCTGCTGGTGGCGACCCTGCTGCGCCTGGCATTGAACGTCGCTTCCACGCGGGTGGTGATGCTCCACGGCCAGGACGGCCATGCCGCTGCCGGCAAGGTGATCCAGGCGTTCGGCGAGGTGGTGATCGGCGGTAACTACGTGGTCGGTATCGTGGTGTTCGCGATCCTGATGATCATCAACTTCGTGGTGGTGACCAAGGGCGCCGGGCGGATTTCCGAGGTGAGCGCGCGGTTTACCCTCGACGCCATGCCCGGCAAGCAGATGGCCATCGACGCCGACCTCAACGCCGGCCTGATCGACCAGGGCCAAGCCAAGGCCCGTCGGGCGGAAGTCGCCCAGGAAGCCGAGTTCTACGGCTCCATGGACGGTGCCAGCAAGTTTGTGCGCGGCGACGCCATCGCCGGCCTGTTGATTCTGTTCATCAACCTGATCGGCGGTGTGGCCGTCGGTATGTTTCAGCACGGCATGACATTCGGCGATGCCGGCAAGGTGTATGCCTTGCTGACCATCGGTGACGGTTTAGTGGCGCAATTGCCATCACTGTTGTTATCCACAGCGGCGGCCATCATGGTTACCCGTGCTTCGGGCTCCGAAGACATGGGCAAGCAGATCAGCCGGCAGATGTTCGCTTCGCCCAAGGCCCTGGCCGTGGCGGCGGGCATCATGGCGATCATGGGCATTGTGCCGGGCATGCCGCACTTTTCGTTCCTGAGCATGGCGGCCCTGGCGGGTGGTGCGGCGTACCTGTTCTGGAAAAAGCAGAACCAGGTCAAAGTCCAGGCCCAGCAGGAAATCGCCCGTCAACAGGAGCTGCTGCCATCCCCGGCCCGCGCCCAGGAAACCAAGGAGTTGGGCTGGGACGACGTCACGCCCATCGACATGATCGGCCTGGAAGTCGGTTACCGCCTGATCCCGCTGGTCGACCGCAACCAGGGTGGGCAACTGCTGGCGCGGATCAAGGGTGTGCGCAAGAAGCTGTCCCAGGACCTGGGTTTCTTGATGCCCACTGTGCATATCCGTGACAACCTCGACCTGGCCCCCAGCGCTTATCGCCTGACCCTGATGGGGGTAATCCTGGCCGAAGCCGAGATCTACCCGGACCGCGAACTGGCGATCAACCCCGGCCAAGTGTTCGGTACCCTCAACGGCATTACCGCCAAAGATCCGGCTTTCGGCCTGGAAGCGGTGTGGATCGAAGTCAGCCAGCGCAGCCAGGCGCAGTCCCTCGGTTACACCGTGGTGGATGCCAGCACCGTGGTCGCCACGCACCTCAACCAGATTCTCTACAAGCACTCCCACGAGTTGATCGGCCACGAGGAAGTCCAGCAATTGATGGGCTTGCTGGCCAAATCGTCGCCAAAACTGGCCGAAGAGCTGGTGCCTGGCGTGCTGTCACTGTCGCAGTTGCTCAAGGTGTTGCAAGCGCTGTTGGCCGAACAGGTGCCCGTGCGCGACATTCGCAGCATTGCCGAGGCCATCGCCAACAATGCCGCCAAGAGTCAAGATACTGCCGCTCTGGTGGCGGCGGTGCGTGTCGGCGTGTCCCGCGCAATCGTGCAAAGCATTGTAGGGACTGAGTCGGAGCTGCCTGTGATCACCCTGGAGCCCAGGTTGGAACAAATATTGCTCAATAGTATTCAGAAGGCAGGGCAAGGCCAGGAAGAGGGCGTTTTACTGGAGCCAAGCATGGCTGAAAAGCTGCAGCGTTCGTTGATCGACGCCGCACAGCGCCAGGAAATGCAGGGCAACCCGGTGATCCTGCTGGTGGCCGGCCCGGTTCGCGCGATGTTGTCGCGGTTCGGACGCCTGGCCGTACCGAATTTGCACGTGTTGGCTTACCAGGAAATTCCTGACAATAAGCAAGTGACTATTGTCGCGACAGTTGGGCCCAATGGCTGAGGTAGTGGGTTATGCAAGTTAAGCGTTTTTTCGCCGCCGATATGCGTCAGGCCATGAAACTGGTCCGTGATGAGCTGGGCGCCGATGCCGCGATTATCGGTAACCGTCGGATTGCCGGCGGTGTCGAGCTGACGGCTGCCCTGGATTACACGCCCCAGGCGCTGGCCCCGCGCGTGCCAAACATGGAGCTCGAAGACGAGCTGCGCAAGACCGCCTCGCGCATTGTGTCGGCCCAGGCTGAACTGAGCATGCGTGGCGACAGCGATGCCAGCACCAATCGCCAGCTGTTTGCCGGCCTGCCGCTGACCGCCGCCGAGCCGCTGGTTGAACCCACCTTTGTCGAACCGCCGCGTCCTGCAGCGCCTGCCCCGGCTGCCGCAGTTGACCAGCGCGTGATTGACTCGATGCGTTTTGAACTCAACGGCCTGCGTGAATTGCTCGAAGTGCAGCTCGGCTCGCTGGCCTGGACCCAACTGCAAGGCAGCAAGCCGCAGCAAGCCAACCTCTGGCGTCGCCTGCAACGCATCGGCCTGTCCGGCCCGTTGTCCCGCGACCTGCTGGCCTTGACCGCTGAAGTCGAAGAGCCGCGGCAGGCCTGGCGCATGCTGCTGGCGCACTTGGCGCGCATGATTGCCACGCCGGAAATCGAACCCCTGGAAGAGGGCGGTGTAATCGCCATGGTCGGCCCCGCCGGCATGGGCAAGACCACCACCCTGGCAAAGCTTGCGGCCCGTTACGTGCTTAAATACGGCGCGCAGAATATCGCCCTGGTGAGCATGGACAGTTACCGTATCGGCGCTCAGGAGCAGCTCAAGACCCTGGGCCGCATCCTCAACGTGCCGGTGACCCATGTCGACCCGGGCCAGTCCCTGGCCAATGCCCTCGACCCGTTGCTGCGCAAGCGCGTGGTGCTGATCGATACCGCCGGCCTGCAAGCCAGTGATCCGGCGCTGCGCATGCAGCTCGAAAGCCTGGCCGGGCGAGGCATCAAGTCAAAAAATTACCTGGTGCTTGCAACCACCAGCCAGAAACAGGTTCTTACCGCTGCTTATCACAGTTACAAGCGTTGCGGCCTGGCCGGTTGCATCCTCACCAAGCTCGACGAAACAGCGAGTCTGGGCGAGGTGTTGAGCCTGGCCATCAGCCATGAATTACCGGTTGCCTACCTCACCGACGGGCCGCGGATCCCGGATGATCTGCATCTGCCGCGCCGTCATCAGTTGGTCAGCCGTGCCGTGAGTGTGCAAATGCAAGACGAGCCTAGCGAGGAAGCGATGGCCGATATGTTCGCCGACCTTTACCACCACCCGGCTAAACGGGTGGGTTGAGGCAGGATGAACACCGTGAAATGTACCTACATCGATGGTCTGCAAGCGATTCACGCGGCCAAGCCATGTAGCCTGCGTCTAAGCAAGACAAGGTAAAGAAATAAAATGGGCAGCATGCATCCCGTACAGGTGATCGCGGTGACCGGCGGCAAAGGTGGCGTCGGGAAAACTAACGTGTCAGTGAATTTGTCCCTGGCCCTGGCAGAGCTTGGCCGTCGCGTCATGCTGCTGGATGCTGACCTGGGCTTGGCGAACGTGGACGTTCTGCTGGGGCTGACACCCAAACATACCCTGGCCGATGTGATCGAAGGCCGCTGTGAGCTGCGCGACGTGCTGCTCCAGGGCCCCGGAGGCATTCGCATCGTGCCGGCGGCCTCGGGCACCCAGAGCATGGTGCACCTGAGCCCCGCGCAGCATGCCGGGCTGATCCAGGCGTTCAGCGACATCGGCGACAACCTCGACGTGCTGGTGATCGACACCGCCGCCGGGATCGGCGAGTCGGTGGTCAGCTTTGTGCGCGCAGCGCAGGAAGTGCTGTTGGTGGTGTGCGACGAACCCACCTCCATCACCGACGCCTATGCGCTGATCAAACTGCTTAACCGTGACTACGGCATGAACCGCTTCCGCGTTCTGGCCAACATGGCCCAGAGCCCGCAGGAAGGGCGCAACCTGTTCGCCAAGTTGACCAAGGTCACGGATCGCTTCCTCGATGTGGCCTTACAATACGTCGGCGCAGTTCCCTATGACGAGTGTGTGCGCAAGGCCGTGCAAAAGCAGCGTGCGGTCTACGAAGCGTTCCCTCGTTCGAAATGCGCACTGGCGTTCAAGGCCATTGCCCAGAAGGTCGATACCTGGCCGTTGCCCGCCAACCCGCGGGGGCATCTGGAGTTTTTCGTCGAGCGTTTGGTGCATCAGACGAGCGCAGGACCGGTGCTATGACATCCAGCGGCTACAACCTTTACAAAAAGTCGGCACGTGACAGCCAGGGCGAATTGATCGAGCGCTATGCGCCGTTGGTCAAGCGCATTGCCTATCACCTGTTGGCGCGCCTGCCTGCGAGTGTGCAGGTCGAAGACTTGATCCAGGCCGGCATGATCGGCCTGCTTGAAGTCTCGACCAAATACGACGCCAGCAAGGGTGCCAGTTTCGAAACGTATGCGGGTATCCGTATCCGTGGCGCGATGCTCGATGAAGTGCGTAAAGGCGATTGGGCGCCGCGTTCGGTACACCGCAATACGCGCATGGTCAGCGATGCAATTCGTGCAATTGAAGCAAAAACCGGCCGTGACGCTAAAGATCATGAAGTTGCGGCCGAACTCCAATTGAGTCTCGACGATTACTACGGGATTTTGAACGATACCTTGGGCAGCCGCCTGTTCAGTTTCGACGACCTTTTACAGGACGGCGAGCACGAAGGGCTGCACGAGGACGGCGCGAGCGCGCATACGGAGCCGTCGCGCGACCTGGAAGATGAACGTTTCCAGGGCGCGTTGGCCGATGCAATCGCCAATTTGCCAGAGCGTGAGCGGCTGGTGCTGGCGCTGTACTACGACGAAGAGCTGAACCTCAAGGAAATCGGTGAGGTCCTGGGGGTCAGCGAATCGCGTGTCAGCCAGTTGCATAGCCAGTGCGCAGCCCGCTTGCGGGGCCGATTGGCCGAGTGGCGCGCGCGCTGACAGGCAGTGTGGGGGCACTGCAGACGCTGCCGTGAGATCGCAAGGTTTCGCGGCTGTGTGCCGTGGTGCCCTGGGCAGTCCTTTTTGTGTAACGCCTGTTGATTGAAATGGCGCGTCCAGGTGCTGGGCGCGTTTAAGACTGCTTGGAGGTCGAATTGGACAAGAACATGAAAATCCTCATCGTTGATGACTTCTCAACGATGCGGCGGATCATTAAAAACCTGTTGCGTGACCTTGGGTTCACCAACACGGTCGAGGCGGATGACGGCCTGACGGCCATTCCGATCCTCAACAGCGGGAGCATCGACTTTCTGGTGACCGACTGGAACATGCCGGGCATGACCGGTATCGACCTGCTGCGCCATGTGCGCGCCGATGAAAAACTGCGCAGCCTGCCTGTGCTGATGGTGACCGCCGAAGCCAAGCGCGAACAGATCATCGAAGCCGCCCAAGCCGGGGTCAACGGTTACGTGGTCAAGCCATTCACGGCACTGGCCTTGAAAGAGAAGATCGAGAAAATCTTCGAACGCATCCACGGCTAATGCCATCGCGGGGGAGCTATGGAGCATAACGAAACGTCACAGGGCGACTTTGAGTCGACCCTGAAAAAACATGCTCACCAGTTGGTCGACAGCCTGGAAAAAGGCCAGTTCGCCGATGCGGTGCAGTTGATCCATGAGCTTAACCAGACCCGTGACCGCGGCCTGTACCAGGAAGTGGGCAAGCTCACACGCGAGCTGCACAGCGCAATCGTCAATTTCCAGATTGACCCGCGCATGCCCCAGGCCGAAGAAATTTCCCAGATCACTGATGCCACTGAACGTCTGTCCTATGTGGTCAGGCTGACTGAGGCAGCGGCCAACCGCACCATGGACCTGGTGGAAAACGCCACGCCCCTGGTCAACGGCATGGCCACCGAAGCCCAGGCCTTGAGCCAGGACTGGGGCCGCTTCATGCGCCGCGAAGTGGGCGCTGAAGAGTTTCGTGAATTGGCGCGTCGCGTCGACGGGTTCCTGTCGCGCAGCGAACAGGAAAACCGCACGGTGGCCAGCAACCTCAACGACATCCTGCTGGCCCAGGATTACCAGGACCTCACCGGTCAGGTGATCAAGCGCGTGACCCAGTTGGTCACCGAAGTGGAAAGCAACTTGCTCAAATTGGTGCTGATGGCCGGCCAGGTCGATCGTTTTGCCGGCATCGAACATGACCGCGAAGCGATCCTCTCGGAAAAAGATCCACAAAAACATCTCGCCAAGGGTGAAGGTCCGCAGATTCATGCCGATAAACGTGAAGACGTTGTGTCAGGTCAGGATGACGTAGATGACCTGTTATCCAGTTTAGGCTTCTAAGGAGCACCCACATGAGCTTCGGCGCCGATGAAGAAATCCTTCAGGATTTCCTTGTAGAGGCCGGCGAAATTCTAGAGCAACTGTCCGAACAACTGGTCGAGCTGGAAAGCCGACCGGATGATGCGAACCTGCTCAATGCAATTTTTCGCGGTTTTCACACTGTAAAAGGGGGCGCCGGCTTCCTCCAGCTCCATGAGCTGGTGGAGTGCTGCCACATCGCCGAGAACGTCTTCGACATCCTGCGCAAGGGTGAGCGTCACGTCGACTCGGAATTGATGGACGTGATTCTCGAAGCACTGGATGCGGTCAACGGCATGTTCAGCCAGGTGCGTGAACGTGCGCCGATCACCGCTGCCACCCCGGAACTGCTGGCCGCCCTGGCGCGCCTGGCCGAACCTGCCGACACCGCGGCTGTGCCGGTGGTCGAGGCTGCGCCGGAGCCGGTGGCGCAAGCCGAGCCGGACGTGACCGACAGTGAGTTCGAACAACTGCTCAACTCCCTCAGCGCGGTCAAGGCCGAAGCTGAAGCGCCGGTGCAGCCTGCCGCGACGCCGAGCAGTGAAGACATTACCGACGCCGAATTCGAGTCGTTGCTCGACCAGTTGCACGGCAAAGGCCAGTTCGCAGCAGATGCCGTGGCCCCGCCTGCCGCTGCGCCAGAAGCACCCGCTGCCAACGCCAGCACCGACATCACCGACGACGAGTTCGAGGCACTTCTCGACCAACTGCATGGCAAAGGCACCTTTGTGGCTGAAGCCCTGCCTGAGGTGGCGGCCACTGCCGCCGCTGCGCCAGCGGCCAGCGCAGCACCTGCCGATGATGGGCTGATCTCCGATCACGAATTCGAAGCCCTGCTCGACGAGTTGCACGGCAAAGGCAAGTTCAGCGAAGTGGCCCCGGCCGCGGCCGCGCAGGTTGCAGCACCAGCCACTGCGGCACCGGTTGCTGCCAAACCTGCGCCGGCTGCCAAGTCAGCACCTGCCGCCGCCCCGGCCCCTGCGCGTGCAGCGGCCCCAGCGGCAGCGGAAAAACCTGCCAGCGAAGCCGAAACCACCGTGCGCGTGGATACCGCGCGCCTGGACGACATCATGAACATGGTGGGCGAACTGGTGCTGGTGCGTAACCGCCTGGTGCGCCTGGGCCTGAACAGTGGCGACGAAGCCATGCAGAAGGCCGTGTCGAACCTCGACGTGGTCACCGCCGACCTGCAAACCGCGGTGATGAAAACGCGGATGCAGCCGATCAAGAAAGTCTTCGGCCGTTTCCCGCGCCTGGTTCGCGACCTGGCGCGCCAGCTCAAGAAAGAAATCAACCTGGAGCTGGTGGGCGAAGAAACCGACCTCGACAAAAACCTCGTCGAGGCCCTGGCCGACCCGCTGGTCCACTTGGTGCGCAACGCGGTCGACCACGGTGTAGAAACCCCGGAAGAACGCGAAGCCGCCGGCAAGTCCCGCAACGGCAAGGTGATTTTGGCGGCGGAGCAAGAGGGCGACCACATCCTGCTGTCGATCACCGATGACGGCAAAGGCATGGACCCGACCATCTTGCGCAATATCGCGGTCAAGCGCGGCGTGATGGACAAGGACGCCGCCGACCGCCTCACCGATACCGAGTGCTACAACCTGATCTTTGCCCCGGGCTTTTCGACCAAGACCGAGATCTCCGACGTGTCCGGGCGTGGCGTGGGCATGGACGTGGTGAAGACCAAGATCAGCCAGCTCAACGGCTCGATCAATATCTACTCGACCAAGGGCCAGGGCTCCAAGATCGTCATCAAGGTGCCGTTGACCCTGGCGATCATGCCGACCCTGATGGTGATGCTGGGCAACCAGGCGTTCGCCTTCCCGCTGGTCAACGTCAACGAGATCTTCCACCTCGACCTGTCGCGCACCAACGTGGTGGACGGCCAGGAAGTGGTGATCGTGCGCGACAAAGCGTTGCCGCTGTTCTACCTCAAGCGCTGGCTGGTGGCCTCGGCCGCCCATGAAGAACAGCGCGAAGGCCATGTGGTGATTCTGTCCGTGGGCACCCAGCGCATCGGCTTTGTGGTCGACCAACTGGTGGGCCAGGAAGAAGTGGTGATCAAGCCTTTGGGCAAGATGCTGCAGGGAACCCCAGGCATGTCGGGCGCAACCATTACCGGTGACGGTCGCATCGCACTGATTCTCGATGTTCCGAGCATGCTCAAGCGTTACGCCGCACGGCGTATTTGATTTTGGTGGGGCAGGGCGGTCATGCCCGCCCCGCCTAACGGAGTGTTTATGGCAGTCAAGGTCCTGGTGGTGGACGATTCGGGTTTCTTCCGCCGCCGCGTCTCGGAAATTCTTTCCGCTGATCCAACGATCCAGGTGGTCGGCACTGCCACCAACGGCAAAGAGGCGATCGATCAAGCCATTGCCTTGAAGCCGGACGTGATCACCATGGACTACGAGATGCCGATGATGGATGGCATCACGGCCGTGCGCCACATCATGCAACGCTGCCCTACACCGGTATTGATGTTTTCCTCGCTGACTCACGAAGGCGCGCGGGTGACCCTCGACGCTTTGGATGCCGGCGCGGTGGACTTTTTGCCGAAGAATTTCGAAGACATCTCGCGCAACCCTGACAAGGTCAAGCAGATGCTGTGCGAGAAGGTGCACAGCATTTCCCGCAGTAACCGTCGCAGCTTGTTCAGCACGCCCGCGCCAGCTGCCACGCCTGCGCCCGCAGCAGCGGCGCCGACCTCGTCGTTTGCGCGCCCGGCGCCTGCGCCCGTGGCCCGGCCTGCGGTCGCGCCGGTACGTGCCGCCGCAGCGTCGAGTGCGCATTCGCCCGCGCCCAAGCGCAAGGCTTACAAGCTGGTCGCCATCGGCACCTCTACCGGCGGCCCGGTGGCCTTGCAGCGGGTATTGACTCAACTGCCGGCCAACTTCCCGGCGCCGATTGTGCTGGTGCAACACATGCCGGCGGCGTTCACCAAAGCCTTCGCCGAGCGCCTGGACAAGCTGTGCCGTATCACCGTCAAGGAAGCCGAGGATGGCGACGTTCTGCGTCCTGGCCTGGCACTGCTGGCGCCGGGCGGCAAGCAGATGATGGTGGACGGGCGTGGCGCGATCAAAATCCTGCCGGGCGATGAGCGCCTGAACTACAAGCCGTGTGTGGACATCACCTTCGGTTCGGCGGCCAAGTCCTATGGCGACAAAGTTCTGGCGGTGGTGCTCACCGGTATGGGCGCCGATGGCCGTGAAGGTGCGCGCCTGCTCAAACAGGGCGGTAGCGCCATCTGGGCCCAGGATGAAGCCAGTTGCGTGATCTATGGCATGCCCATGGCCATCGTCAAGGCTGACCTGGCCGATGCGGTCTACAGCCTGGACGACATCGGCAAGCACCTGGTGGAGGCCTGCCTCTGATGGATGTGTTGAGCCTGATCGGCATCACCATGGCGTTTGTCGCCATCATTGGTGGCAACTACCTGGAAGGCGGCCACCTCGGCGCCTTGGCCAACGGCCCGGCAGCGCTGATCGTGATCGGTGGCACCGTGGGCGCGGCGTTGTTGCAGTCGCCCCTGAGCTCATTCAAGCGCGCCATGCAGATTCTGGTGTGGATCATTTTTCCGCCACGGGTCGACCTGGCAGGCGGTATCGACCGTGTGGTCAATTGGAGCCTCACCGCCCGCAAGGAAGGCCTGCTGGGCCTGGAAGGCGTGGCCGATGCCGAGCCTGACAGCTACGCGCGCAAAGGCCTGCAACTGTTGGTCGATGGCGCCGAACCGGAAGCGATCCGCAGCATCCTCGAAGTGGATTTCTACACCCAGGAAAGCCGTGACATCAATGCGGCCAAAGTCTTTGAAAGCATGGGCGGCTATGCGCCGACCATTGGCATCATCGGCGCGGTGATGGGCCTGATCCACGTGATGGGCAACCTGGCCGACCCTTCGCAACTGGGCAGCGGCATTGCCGTGGCATTTGTCGCGACCATCTACGGCGTGGCCAGTGCCAACCTGGTGTTGCTGCCGGTGGCCAGCAAGCTCAAGTCGATTGCCATGCGCCAGTCGCGTTATCGCGAAATGTTGCTCGAAGGCATCCTGTCGATTGCCGAGGGCGAAAACCCGCGCTCCATCGAATTGAAGCTTCAGGGCTTCATGGATTGATGGGTATGCACATTGACCTGTGGCCAGTGAGCTTTATGTGGCGAGCGAGCTTGCTCGCGCTGGGCTGCGAAGCAGCCCCAAAACCAGGTACCGCAATCTGTCTGAACAAACGCGTTGCCTGGATGGGGGCCGCTTCGCGCCCCAGCGCGAGCAAGCTCGCTCGCCACAGTAAAGCGGCCAATAGCGGTCAGGGAGGTATTTGCCTGTGAGCCGTCGCCGTCGCGAGCCTGAAGAGCACGTCAACCACGAACGCTGGCTGGTGTCCTACGCGGACTTCATCACCTTGCTGTTCGCGTTTTTCGTGGTGATGTACTCGATCTCGTCGATCAACGAAGGCAAGTACAAGATCATTTCCCAGGCGCTGGTCGGCGTGTTCAACGATGCCGAGCGGGCGCTCAAGCCGATCCCCATCGGCGAAGAGCGGCCCAAGACGGTGACCCCGGCCAAGCCCCTGGTCAATAACAGTGATGAAACCGCCGCCGGCATCGGCGGCACCAGCGACCCGCTCAAAAGTATCGCCGACGATATCAGTGCCGCCTTTGGCGACCTGATCAGCTCCAACCAGATGACCGTGCGCGGCAATGAGTTGTGGGTGGAGATCGAGCTGAACTCCAGTCTGTTGTTCGCCAGTGCCGATGCGTTGCCCAGTGACCAGGCGTTCACGATCATCGACAAGGTGGCGGCGATCCTCAAACCGTTTGAAAACCCGATCCACGTGGAAGGCTTCACCGACAATTTCCCCATCAGCACCGCGCAGTACCCGACCAACTGGGAACTGTCCTCGGCCCGCGCGTCGAGCATCGTGCGCATGTTGGCCATGCAGGGCGTGAACCCCCAGCGCCTGGCGTCTGTGGGCTATGGTGAATTCCAGCCGGTGGCCAATAACGCCACGGTGGAAGGCCGCGCCCGTAACCGCCGGGTGGTGCTGGTGGTCTCGCGCAACCTGGATGTGCGTCGCAGCCTGACCGGTACTGGCACTGCCAATGCCACCCCGGATGCGGCGTTGAAGCGTGCTGGCACACAAACTGCACCGCCCGTTGTCAAGCCGCCGGTCCGACCGAGTAACGTCAATTCTCCGTCGCTGGCTCAATAACCGTATGCAATGTCTCGGTCGCGCCTGTGCCCGCCGGGAGGAACCAACCGAATGAGAGTCTGGGCAGTTGCCAATCAAAAGGGTGGGGTCGGCAAGACCACCACTTCCATCGCCTTGGCCGGCTTGCTGGCCGAAGCGGGCAAGCGTGTGGTCGTGGTTGACCTGGACCCCCATGGTTCCATGACCAGCTATTTCGGCTACGACCCGGATGCGCTGGAACACAGCTGCTATGACTTGTTTTTGCACAAGGGCAGCGTGCCGGCGGATCTGCCTGGGCAACTGCTGTTGCCCACCAGCAACGAAAGCATTTCCCTGCTCCCGTCGAGCACTGCCCTGGCCACCCTGGAGCGCCAGTCGCCAGGCCAGAGCGGCCTGGGCCTGGTGATCGCCAAGACCCTGGCGCAGCTGTGGCAGGACTTCGATTACGCGATCATCGACAGCCCGCCGTTGCTCGGCGTGCTGATGGTCAATGCGTTGGCGGCCAGCCAGCAATTGGTGATCCCGGTGCAGACCGAGCACCTGGCGGTCAAGGGCCTGGAGCGTATGGTCAGCACCCTGGCGATGATCAACCGTTCGCGCAAGCAGGCGCTGCCGTTCAGCATCGTGCCGACCTTGTTCGACCGTCGCACCCAGGCGTCCCTCGGCACCTTGCGCGTATTGCGCGATGCCTACCCGGACACTATCTGGAATGGCTACATCCCGGTGGACACGCGCCTGCGTGACGCCAGCCGTGCCGGGCTCACACCGTCGCAGTTCGACGGCAAGAGCCGTGGCGTGCTGGCCTACCGTGCGTTGCTCAAGCACCTGCTGTCGCAACAGCTTGTGGCGCAGGTGGCGTGATGAACCGTCCTGTCGAATTCAAGACCCGCCCGCAACTGGCTCTGGAATCCTACCTGGATGCCTTGCTGCAGGATGCGACGGCCGAGGAACTGCCAGAACCGATTCTGGTACTTGAGCCTGCTGTCGAACCCGAAAGCCCGCTGGATGAATTCCAGCAGGCGGTGATGGAAGAACAGGCACGGGATGCGCAGGTGGTGGAGGCGCCCGTGGTGGTGCCAAGCGCCCCGGCAGTGGTGGCGCCCCCGGTGGTCGAACCGCTGGTGGAAGTGCACCTGCCGCCCAGCCTCACGCCGCCGCCGGTGACGGGCGACGGTCGGCCCTCATGGGCTGCCGAGCCGTTCGAGTGCCTGCTGTTCGACGTTGCCGGGTTGACCCTGGCGGTGCCGCTGGTGTGCCTGGGCTCGATCTATTCCCTGGAAGGCCAGGAGCTGACGCCGCTGTTCGGGCAGCCGGAGTGGTTCCTCGGCATCCTGCCCAGCCAGGCCGGCAACCTCAAGGTGCTGGACACGGCGCGTTGGGTGATGCCCGACCGCTACCGCGATGATTTTCGCCAGGGCCTGCAATACGTGATTTCGGTGCAGGGCTACGAGTGGGGGCTGGCGGTGCATCAAGTCAGCCGCTCGCTGCGCCTGGACCCGAATGAAATCAAATGGCGCAGCCACCGCGGCCAGCGGCCGTGGCTGGCGGGCACTGTGATCGAACACATGTGCGCGTTGCTGGATGTCGCCGAACTGGCCGAGTTGATCGCCAGTGGTGCGGTGAAGGCAATGCCACAGAACAAACGCAGTTGATTGAACAATAAGGGCCGTGCGGTTGCGCGGCCTACGTGCACACACGCCGTCGATAGCGGCATTTGAAGGGGTCAGATGAATGAACAAGTCAGCGTCCGCACAAGGTTTGGATGATCCGATCCTGCAATGGGTAACCTTCAAGCTGGACAACGAAACCTACGGCATCAACGTGATGCGCGTGCAGGAAGTGTTGCGCTACACCGAGATCGCCCCGGTTCCAGGCGCGCCAAGCTACGTGCTGGGCATCATCAACCTGCGCGGCAACGTGGTGACGGTGATCGACACCCGTCAGCGGTTCGGCCTGGACACGGTTGAAGTCAGCGACAACACCCGTATCGTGATCATCGAAGCCGACAAGCAAGTGGTTGGCATCCTGGTCGACAGCGTGGCCGAGGTGGTTTACCTGCGCCAATCGGAAGTGGAAACCGCACCGAACGTGGGTAACGAAGAGTCGGCCAAGTTCATCCAGGGCGTGTGCAACAAGAACGGCGAACTGCTGATTCTGGTTGAGCTGGACAAGATGATGAGCGAAGAAGAATGGTCGGAACTGGAGAGCATCTGATTGTTCCTTGAGGCAGCGGTGATTGTCCTGGCCCTGTTGTGGGCCGGGACCTTGGCGTTTGTGCTGCGCTATATGCGCCAGCAGCGGGAGTCTGCCTTGCAACAGGCCGAGCGCGATGCGGTGCGCGACCGGCGCATTCTGGAACTGGTCAAGCGTGTTGATCACTTCCAGCAAAGTGCGGTGCGGGTTGGGGATGAAGTGCATGAACTGCGCGCGATTCTCGCGCCGTTGCCCGACAGGTTGGTGCAGTTGGAGCAGCGTGATCCGTCGAACCTGTCGTTTGCCCAGGCGGCCAAGCTGGTCGGCATGGGGGCGACGGTGGATGAGCTGACCCAGTCATGTGGGCTGACCCAGGCTGAGGCGCAGTTGATGAGTAAGTTGCACAAGGGCTGATTCTCGATAGCGGCCTGGCAGCCGACGCTTCTCTACCTTGCGCCCAACGATCCAACTGTGGGAGCTGGCTTGCCTGCGATGACGGCCTGCCAGCCGACATCTATCTGCCTGACAGCCCACATTTTGATCTGCATACCTCAATCAATTTTCTCCAGCCACAGACTTTTCCTGTTCCCCAAAGGTCAACATCCTTCAAGCACCTTGACCCAGGAGATTCTCCCAAATGACCGCCCCCAAAGCCCTGTTGATCCTCCACGGCAAACAAGCCCTCAACGAGGATGTGCGCGCTGCTGTGCTGGCGCGGCGTGAGCAGGGTGGGGAGTTGGCGGTGCGGGTGACCTGGGAGGGCGGTGATGCCCGGCGACTGGTCAATGAAGCCCTGGCCGAGGGGTACACCCATATCATTGCCGGCGGTGGCGACGGCACCTTGCGCGATGTGGCCGAAGCCATGGCCCATGCCAACACTGACGCCAGCCTGGTGCTGATGCCCCTGGGCACCGCCAATGATTTCGCCAAAGCCGCCGGCGTGCCGTTGGAGCCGGCTGGCGCCCTGGCCTTGCTGGACGTACAGCCCAGGGCGATCGACCTTGGCCAGGTGGGTGGGCAAATCTTCTTGAACATGGCCACCGGTGGTTTTGGCAGCCAGGTCACGGCCAACACGTCCGAAGACCTGAAGAAGGTCTTGGGCGGTGCCGCGTACCTGTTCACCGGTTTAACCCGCTTCAGTGAATTGAAAGCCGCCTACGGTGAATTGGAAGGCCCGGATTTCCATTGGAAAGGCGAGTTGCTCGCGTTGGGCATCGGCAACGGTCGCCAGGCCGGTGGCGGGCATGTGCTGTGCCCCGGAGCATTGGCTGATGACGGGCTGTTGGATGTCAGCATCTTGCCGGCGCCTCAAGAGGTGGTCGGCACGTTGCGTGAGTTGATGAACAACGGCTGGGGCCTGGACACCATGTTCGTGCGCGCACGCCTGCCCTGGGTGAAGATCAAGGTCGCACAAGGCTTGTACATCAACCTCGACGGCGAGCCGCTGGAAGGCGACGACCTGCACTTCGAGGCGCTGCCCAAGGCCCTGCGCGTGCACTTGCCGCTGGGTTCGCCGTTAGTCGTCCAGGCTGATGATCTGCTCACGCACGGCAAATAGCACCAGGCCCGCCACGTCAAAAATCTGCAAGCGCTTCATGATCTGCGAGCGGTGGGCTTCGACAGTCTTGATGCTCAGGCCCAGGCCGTGGGCAATTTCCCGGGTGGATTTGCCGCGCACGATCAAGCGCAGGATTTCCAGTTGCCGCGCCGTCAGGTTGTGGCTGTGGGCGACAGGCGCGCTGGAGTCCTGGCTACGGATCAGCGCCTGGTTGATCACTGTGTGGGCGATGGCAGGGCTCAGATAGCGTTCGTTGTTACGCAGGGCCAGCAGGGCATGTTCCAGCTCGTTGGCGGTGGTGTCTTTGAGCAGGTAGCCGTGGGCACCAGACTCCAGGGCGCGCATGATCATCTCGGGATCGGTGTGCATCGACAGGATCAGCACTTTGCACTTGGGGTAGGCGCGCTTGAGTTGCTGCAAGGCATCCAGGCCCCCGGTGTGTTTCATCGACAGGTCCAGCAGCACAATGTCGGGCTGCAGGGCGCAGAATTTCTCAAGCAGTTGCGCGCCATCGCTGGCCTCTCCAACGACGGCGTAGCCGGGGATATCCAGGATCAGTGCACGCACGCCGGCGCGGATCAAGGCATGGTCATCGACCAGGAGCAGGTTGCAGGTCACCGGAGAACCTTATGGGCACTGGCCCGTTCGAGGGCGCGGGGGGCCCAGGGGAAAAGTGCGTGGATGCGTGTGCCGTTGCCCGGCTGGCTGCTGACGGACACGGTGCCGCCCAACTGGTGGGCCCGTTCGCACATGCCGGCCATGCCCCGTTGGCCTTCCTTGCCGGGGTCGGCGGCAGGTGCGAAGCCCTGACCGTCATCGCATATCGTCAGTGACAGCCCTTCCGGCAAGCGTTGCAGGCGCACCAGCAGGTTGTGTGCCTTCGCATGGCGCAGCATGTTGGTGACCGCTTCCTGGGTGATGCGAAAGGCCGCCACGGCCATTTCTTCGGGAATGCCGGTGAGGCGTTGCTGACACTCCAGGCTCCAGCACACCTGGGTATTTTCCAGGGCCTTGAGCAGGTGCGCGCGCAGGCTGGCTTCCAGCCCCAGGCTTGCCAGTTGGCGAGGGTTGAGAATGGCGGACACGTCGCGCACCTTGGCCAGGGTTTCATTGAGCGTATTGCACAGCACCGAGCAATGAATTTGCAGGTCTTGGGGCAGTCGACGCTGCAACCATTCGCTCTGCAACTTGGCGGCGGTCAGCAGTTGGCCGATGTCATCGTGCAGCTCGCGGCTGAGGCGGTGGCGTTCGTTTTCCTGGACTTGCAGCAGGCGGTCGGCCAGCTCCTGGGGCTGGAACTTGATGGCTTTGCGCGAGCGCCACTGGTGCAGGGCGACCACTGCCAACGTGACCAGGTTGAGCAACACAATCACTAGTGGCAGCGGCGCGCCTTGCAGGTAAACCCACAGGCTGACCAGCAGTGAGCACAGGCACAGGGCAAGGATGAGGGGGCGCGCATGGCGGCGGGACACGAACCTTGCGATGAGTGACTTGAGGCTGGCGTACATAGCGGATGGAGCCAATGAGGGTTCACTGCGCGAAGACCGGTCACGGCGGTTGACTGGGCTCTGTCGAGAGTGCGGTGCCGGATCGTGGTTATCCATAATGAAGTTGCTTCATTTCGAGCGGGGCATGGTACCACCACTATTACCGTTGGTCGCCTGGCATATTCCTCCCTCGATATATTAACCACGTCAATGCCCTGACGGTCAGGCCAGCGCTCTTGAGTTGTATTAGTTAGACTGATTTGTACAATTTTAAGGTGCTGGCTAATTGATATTTCTTCAGTCTCTAGAAGTGTTTCATCTTTGGCTTAAACGGTCGCTTTTAGATAACACGGGTATTAAATACGACCTCTCCTTGGTTTAAGACCTCTGCTGTAGACGCTGCTGATGGCCGTAGTCTTTTTGCGGAATCTGCGAGGTCACCGTGGCAATCAGCGAAGTTTGCTCACTGTCATCCAGGCCCAGTTCCCCGGTACGGATGTCAATCAGCTCCAGTTGCCAAGCCAGTAACCTCAGGCAGTCGTGCAACGCCTCCAGGGCCTGGTCATGCAGTTGCACCGGGCTCACGGCATTGGCGATCAGGTATTGAATATGCCGGGAGAACTCGCTGATCGCCTGCAAGGCCAGGCCATCGGCTTTTTCTGCCAGTTTGGCCAAGCTGGTTTTCATGCAGTCGATGGCGTCGCTGTCATTGCGGATCAAATGCAGGTGGTTCAGGCATTCCTCGGACTTGGCCAGCAGCATTTCGGCTTCCAGCAAAAACTCGGGAAGCGCGGTTTGCCATTCGTTCGCGCTATTCATCATGCAAGTCTCCACAACTTAAGGTCGGGTGATGAGATGTCGCACCGGGTGAATGGCTTAAAACTAGCGCTGAAATACGACTGGGGCGTGTAGGTTGCTTCCGATAATCCAGTAGGACGTTTATTGAAAAACTCACGAATGCCGCCTTTAACCGCTGTTAGGCGGGATGACGCAACTTCAGTTGCCGATACGTGAGTGCCTGAAAGGCCCGTAGACCAAGGGCTTGGGTGGGCAAACAAAAGCCTGACTCCATTCATGCAATGAGAATGGCGTCACATTAATGGCTATTAGATATCGCGAATATCAGGTTGGGCCTGATTGCGTATAGGGGAATCCCCTATGTGGCGGAACTGCACGTCAATTCGACTGTCGCGCAAGGCGGCTTGATAGAGCATCAAGGGCCCAAGCAGTAAAGCATGATGTCAGTGTGACATCAATGGATTTACATGGCATTTTATTGGGGTCAAGGTCCGGCGCTTGCCGCCGATAACGTGCTTATACAGCTGCATACCCTTTCACGCGCCTGCGGCGTGTACACCAGGAGCTTTTAATGGCCGGCATTCTCGACACGGTAGATCAACGCACGCAATTGGTGGGTGAGAATCGCCTGGAAATTCTCATGTTCCGCCTCTTCGGACGGCAGTTGTTCGCGATCAACGTGTTCAAAGTGCAGGAAGTGCTGCAGTTGCCCAAGCTGACCCTGATGCCCCAGCGCCACCCGTTCGTGTGTGGGGTGGTCAACCTGCGTGGCCAGACCCTGCCGGTGATCGACCTGTCCCAGGCCATCGGCATGCGTCCTTTGGTACCGGGCCCCAACAGCACCATTATCGTCACCGAATATAATCGCTCGGTGCAGGCGTTCCTGGTGGGCGGTGTCGACCGCATCGTCAACATGAACTGGGAAGCCATCCTGCCGCCGCCGACCAGCGCCGGTCGCCAGCACTACCTCACCGCCATCAGCAAGGTCGATGAGCAACTGGTGGAAATCATCGACGTGGAAAAAGTCCTCGCCGAGATCGTGCCCTACAACGCCAAGGTCTCCCGGGACAAACTTGAAGACCCGGTGCTGGAGCGTGCCCGTGGCCGCGAAGTGCTTCTGGTGGATGATTCCAACGTGGCGTTGTCGCAGTTGCGTGACACCCTGGGCCAGTTGGGCGTGAAGATGCACGTCGCCAGCGACGGTCTCAAGGCACTGAACATGCTCAAGGCTTGGGCCGACAGCGGCCAGGTGATGACCGACAAACTGCTGATGATCTTCACCGACGCCGAAATGCCCGAGATGGATGGCTACCGTCTCACTACCGAAATCCGCAACGACCCGCGCCTGCGTGGTCTGTACGTGGTGATGCACACCTCGCTGTCGGGCAGCTTCAATGACTCGATGGTCAAAAAGGTCGGCTGCGACAATTTCCTCTCCAAATTCCAGCCGGACAAGCTGGTGGACGTGGTACGCCAGCGACTGATGTTGGACGAAATGCCCGCCTGACTTTAGGATGACACTTTGTTTCCTAGGAAGGCAGGCCCATGCTGCGTCTCAGCGCGTTGTACCGTTACCCCTTGAAGTCCGGCAAGGCCGAAACTTTGCAGCAGATTGGGCTGGATAAACTCGGGTTGGACGGGGATCGACGCTGGATGCTGGTGGATGAAGCCAGCGGGCGGTTCCTGACGCAACGGGCCGTGGCGAAGATGAGCCAGCTCTCGGCGTTGTGGAACAGCAGCGGGGGCCTGACCCTGAGTTCGCCGGGCTACGCGTCTTTGGATGTGGCATTGCCGGGCAGCGCCGGCGAACTGCGTGGTGTGACCATCTGGCGCGATACGCTGCGTGTGCCGGATGCTGGCGATGAGGCCGCGGCCTGGGTCAGCGCGTTCATTGGCAAGCCGACGCGCCTGGTGCAACTGCCCCTGGAACGTGCGCGCACCACCGAAGCCGGTTATGGCAAGGATGACGACAAGGTCGGCTTCGCTGACGGCTACCCGTTGCTGTTGATCGGCCAGGGCTCCCTCGACGACTTGTGTGTAAAGATCGGCCGCCCGATGGAGATGCTGCGTTTTCGTCCCAACCTGGTCATCGAGGGCGGCGAGGCTTTCGCCGAAGACGGCTGGAAGCGCTTACGCATCGGCGACGTGGAGTTTCGGGTGGTCAAGCCGTGCTCGCGGTGCATCCTCACTACCGTCGACCCCCAGACCGGTGAGCGCAGTCCCGACCGCGAGCCTTTCGCGACGCTGGAAACCTACCGCAAGACCGAAAAGGGCGCGATGTTCGGCCAGAACCTGGTCAACGATGGCATCGGGCGCCTGGAAGTCGGCATGCCGGTAACGGTGCTGGAATAAAAAAGCCCGTCTCGTGGGAGACGGGCTTTCTGTGTGCCGGGTACCGCTTAGCCGCGGTATTCACACAGGTAGGCGGTGTCCACCGCAACCTTCAACTGGAACTTGCTGTTGGCCGGTACGTTGAACTGGCTGCCGGCGGCGAAGGTTTCCCAGTCGCTGCTGTCGGGCAGCTTCACGGTCAGGGCGCCGGAGACAACGTGCATGATTTCACGTTGGGCGGTGCCGAATTCGTATTCACCCGGAGCCATCACGCCGATGGTCGCCGGCCCTTCTGCGGTGCCGAAAGCGATCGACTTGACGGTGCCGTCGAAGTACTCGTTGACTTTGAACATGGGTGAATCCTCGGAAAAGATGGATGCTTACGCTCATCACTGCAGGCGCGGGCTTCTGTGGCGAGGGAGCTTGCTCCCGTTGACTGCGTAGCAGTCCCCGTTTTTTGGGGGCGCTTCGCACCCCAGCGCAAGCAAGCTTGCTCGCCACAGGATTTCGTTGGTGCAGGTGGGCAGCAACAAAGGAAATTGGCTGGCCAGTATGCCCAAGGCTGTGGACGCTGCCTAGACCGGCAATATCAGCGGCAGCAGGCGTGCGGTGTTGCGTGCATCCTCCAGGGCGCGATGCTGCTGGCCATTGAACTGCATTCCTGCCAATTGCAGCGCACCATTGAGCCCCAGCGGCTTGTCCAGACGCCGGGCCTTGGCAAAGCGTTGCTTGAGGTTCACATGCGGGGTGTCGCCCAAGGCGCTGGCGAGGCCATGGCGCTGCCACTCCAGCTCAAGCTGCACGCGATCATAGTCACCCCAGCTGGCCCAGCCTTCCAGGCGTGGCTGATGTTGGCCCAGCCAGCGCTCGAACAGCGGCCACACCTCGGTGATCGGCGCGGCCATGTCGATATTGGCCTGGGTGATATGGGTGAGTTTGCGGCAAAAGGGTGTCAGCAATGGCCGACGCAAGGGCCGCACAAAGCGCTGGAAGTGGTCCAGTTCGCGGCCCTGGCGGTTGACCAGGCTGGCGCCGATCTCGATGACTTCCATCTCTGTCACGGGCCAGCCGCCGTCATCCGTTGTGGCTTCAAGGTCAATAATCAGCCAATGAGGCATGTGCAGGTTCCCGTACTCGTCCCTTCCTGATGGGGATAGAGCGTAGCCCGGCCCTGTAGTTCCGCCTAGGGTCGTTATTCGATCTCCAGCAAAACCTGACGGTTGCGCACCTGATCGCCCGTCATGACGCGCATCTCCTTGACGGTGCCATCGATGCCGGCCTTCAACGGGTGCTCCATTTTCATCGCTTCGAGCACCAGCAACAGTTGGCCTTTGCTGACGGTCTCACCGACGCACACCCGTATATCGACGATGGCGCCGTCCATGGGCGCCTGGACCGTGCCGCTGCTGGCGTCGGCCTGGCGGCTGGCGACTTGCTGGGTGCGGTCGGTGACGGTCAGCCCTGGCAGCCATAGCCGGTTGCCGTCCAGGTGATAGGCGATGCGGCGGCGGATACCGTTGATGACCAGGCTGGCGTGACGGCCGTCGGTGGTGAGTTGCAGGTCGTCAACGCTGACGCTGTGGAGTTGGCCGTTGACCTCCAGGCGGTACGTTACGGGGACACTCGCCGTGTTGCGCCAGCGCGCGAGTGTTTGGGTGTGCTGGTTGGCGCTGTGTTGATAAAACAGCGCGGCGGCCAGCTTGAGCTGTTCAGCGGTCGCCGTCTGCTGTGGGATGACGCTGAAGTGTTCGGCGATCAAGCCCGTGCTGAAGTCGCCATTGATAAAGTCCGGGTGCTTGAGCAGGTCGATGAGCAAACGCTGGTTGGTCGCCACGCCCAGCAATACGCTGTCTTCCACGGCCCGCAGCAGTTTTCGCCGGGCTTCTTCGCGGCTGGCGCCGTGGGCGATGATCTTGCCCAGCATCGGGTCGTAGAACGGGCTGACGGTTTGGCCTTCAAGCAATCCATGGTCGATGCGTACGCCGGGGGCTGGTTCCCAACGCAACACGTCACCGGTTTGCGGCAGGAAGCCCTGGGCCGGGTCTTCGGCGTACAGGCGCACTTCCATGGCGTGGCCGGTCAGGGTCACCTGCGATTGGGTGAGTGGCAGCGGTTGGCCGGCAGCGATCTGCAACTGCCAGTCCACCAGGTCGAGGCCGGTAATCATCTCGGTGACGGGGTGTTCGACTTGCAGGCGCGTGTTCATTTCCAGGAAATAAAACTGGCCGTTGCGGTCGAGCAGAAACTCCACGGTGCCGGCACCTACATAGTTCACCGCCCGCCCGGCCTTGAGCGCGGCTTCGCCCATGGCCTGGCGCAGATTGGGCGTCATCACGGGGCAGGGCGCTTCTTCAATGACTTTCTGATGGCGGCGCTGGATCGAACAGTCGCGTTCGCCGAGGTAAATGAGGTTGCCATGGCTGTCGCCGAACAGTTGCACTTCCACGTGGCGCGGGTCGATCAGCGCCTGTTCGAGGATCAGCTCGTCGCTGCCGAACGCATTCATGGCTTCCGAGCGTGCGGTGCGCAGTTGCTCCAGCAGCTGTTCGCGCTGGTGCACCAGGCGCATGCCACGCCCACCGCCGCCGGCGCTGGCCTTGATCATCAGTGGGAAGCCGATGCGTTCGGCTTCCCGTTGCAGGGTGGCATCGTCCTGGGCACTGCCTTGATAACCGGCGATGCAAGGTACGCCGGCGTCGAGCATGGCGAGTTTGGACAGGCGTTTGCTGCCCATCAGTTCGATCGCCTCGGCGCTGGGGCCGATGAAGGTGAGCGTGGCCTGCTGGCAGGCGCGGGCAAAGTCGGGGTTTTCCGAGAGGAAGCCGTAGCCGGGGTGAATGGCGTCGGCGCCGGTCAGTTGGGCGGCGGCGAGGATGGCCTCTGTGTTCAGGTAGGACTGTTGTACGGGCGCCGGGCCGATGTGTACGGCTTCGTCGGCCATCTGCACGTGCAGGGCATCGGTATCCGCGTCGCTGTACACGGCCACGGTGCGGTAGCCGAGGGCCTGGGCAGTGCGCTGGATGCGGCAGGCGATTTCACCGCGGTTGGCGATCAGGATCTTGGTGAATGCGGGCATTGGGTTATCCCTTGGCTGATGGGGTGTTTGTTCTGGCCTCTTCGCGAGCAAGCCCGCTCCCACAGGTTGGAATGCATTTCAAATGTGGGAGCGGGCTTGCTCGCGAAGGCGTCATTTGCACCAACTCGGCTTTCGCTTCTGCACAAACGCCTGCGTCCCCTCAACCCCTTCTTCACTCCTCACCGCCTCGGCAAACCACTGCGCCCCGCGATCCAGCACGGCCTCAAGGGGCTCATCCACACTGGCCAGCAACAGCGCTTTAGTCCGTGCGTTCGCCCCCGGCGCACACTGCAACACCTGCCCCAATACCTCATCCACCCGCTGCGCCAATGCCTGGGCGTCGTGCTCGACAAAATGCACCACTCCCAGCCGCCCAGCCTCAACCCCATCAAACCGCGCCGCCGTCAGCGCCAGGCGCCGCGTGTGAGTAAGGCCAATACGCTTGACCACAAACGGCGCAATCTGTGCCGGCAACAACCCCAGGCGGGTCTCGGGCAAGCCGAACTGCGCCTGGCCCTCTGCAATCGCAATATCACTCACGCACGCCAGCCCGAACCCACCGCCCAGCACCGCGCCTTGCAGCACCGCGATCACCACGGGTGCCAGTGCCTGCACCTCTTGCAGCAAGGTGCCAAATGCGCGGTTCAACGCTTGCAGTTGATCTCCCGCGCTGACCAGATCCTTCACATCGGCCCCCGCGCAAAAATGCCCGCCTGCGCCGCTGATCACCACGGCGCGCACCTGGCTGTCCAACTGCGCCAGTACCGCACGCAGCTCATTGACCATTTCAAGGCTCATTGCATTGCGGCATTCGGGCCGGTTGAGGGTGATATGCAGCACGCCGTTGTGGGCTTCTAGCAGCAAGGTGTTCATGGTTTTTTACCGGGCAGGGTGCCCATCAGTTTGCAGATGATGCCCAGCATGATTTCGTCGGCACCGCCGCCAATCGACACCAGGCGCACGTCGCGATAGGCGCGGGCCACCGGGTTGTCCCACATGAAGCCCATGCCGCCCCAATATTGCAGGCAGCTGTCGCTGACCTCACGGCCCAGGCGCCCGGCCTTGAGTTTGGCCATGGAGGCCAGCCGCGTGACGTCCTGGCCCTTGATGTACTGCTCGGTGGCCTGGTAGACCAAGGCGCGCAGGCATTCGATTTCGGTGGCCAGTTCCGCCAGGCGGAAGTGGATCACCTGGTTGTCGATCAACGCCTTGCCGAAGGTTTGGCGCTCCTTGCAGTATTCGATGGTGCTGTCGATGCAGTACTCCAGGCCCTTGATCATATTGGCCGCGCCAAACAGGCGTTCCTCCTGGAACTGCAACATCTGCATCATGAAGCCCGCGCCTTCGTGGCCGATGCGGTTGCGTTGCGGTACGCGCACGCCGTCGAAAAACACCTGGGCGGTCTCGGAGCTGTGCATGCCGAGTTTTTCCAACGGCGGGCTGACGCTGATGCCGGGGCTGTTCATCGGCACCATGATCAGGGATTTGTTGATGTGCGGCTTGTCGTCCGAGGTGTTGGCCAGCAGGCAGATGAAGTCAGCGCTGGGCGAATTGGTGATCCACATCTTGCTGCCATTGATCACGTAGTCGTCGCCGTCCTTGCGCGCATGGGTCTTGAGCCCGGCCACGTCGGAGCCGGCGCCGGTTTCCGAGACGCCGATGCAGCCCACTTGTTCGCCGCTGATGGCCGGGCGCAGGAACTCTTCGCGCAGTTCATCGGAGCCGAAGCGCGCCAGGGCCGGAGTGCACATATCGGTCTGCACACCAATGGACATGGGGATGCCGCCGCAGCGGATGGTGCCGAACTCTTCGGCGGCGACAATGGAGTAGCTGTAGTCCAGGCCCATGCCGCCGAATTTTTCCGGTTTGGAGATGCCCAGCAGGCCGAGGTCGCCGGCCTTGCGGAAGATTTCGTGAATGGGGAAGCGCCCGGCTTTTTCCCATTCATCCACGTACGGGTTGATCTCGCGGTCGACGAAGGCGCGCACGGTGCGGCGCAGTTCCTGGTGTTCCTGGGTGAAGATCATTTTTATTGTTCTCCCTGTTGGGACGCGGAGCGTCCTGGTTTGCATTCCCACGCGGAGCGTGGGAACGATCACCCACGTGGAGCGTGGGAACGATCAGCGCGCCACGCCAAAGCTGTTCGGTTGCAGTTGCCGCAGTTCGGCTTCGTGACAGATATCCAGCACAAACCCGAGCAAGGTGCGGGTATCCCGTGGATCAATCAGCCCGTCGTCCCACAGGTTGGCGCTGCCGTAGAGGGCGGTGGACTGGCTGTCGAGCTTCTGCGCGGTGACCTGTTCGAGCATGTCGAGCACTTTGGGGTCGGGCACCAGGCCGTCCTTGAGTTGCTTGGCCTCGGTGACAATGCGCAGCACCTTGCCCGCTTGTGCGCCGCCCATCACCGCGGTGCGGCTGTTGGGCCAGGCGAAGATAAAGCGGGGGTCCAGGCCGCGACCGCACATGGCGTAGTTGCCGGCACCGTAGGAACCACCGACCACGATGGTGAGTTTAGGCACACGGGCATTGGCCACCGCCTGGATCATCTTCGCGCCGTGCTTGATCACCCCTTGCTGTTCCGACTCGGTGCCCACCATGAAGCCGGTGGTGTTATGCAAGAACAGCAGCGGCGTGCGGCTCTGGTCGCACAGCTGGATAAACTGCGCGGCCTTGCTCGCGCCCTTTGGGGTGATGGGGCCGTTATTGCCGATCACTCCCACGGCGCGCCCCTGGATATGCAGATGGGCGCAGACGGTGTGGGGGTCGAACTCGCCTTTGAATTCCAGCAGGTTGGAACCGTCGGCCAGGCGCGCCAGGATTTCGCGCACGTCATAGGGCTTTTTCGGGTCATCGGGGATCAGCCCCAACAGCTCTTCAATCGGGTACAGCGGTTCGCGATAGGCGCGGGGTGGCGCGTGCGGCAAGCGGTCATTCCAGGGCAGCAGGCCCACAATTTCACGCACGATGCGCACGCCGTCGGCATCGTCTTGGGCCAGGTACTCAGCGGTGCCTGCGGTTTGCGCGTGCATCTGCGCACCCCCCAGTTCTTCATCGGTGGCGACTTCGCCGGTGGCGGCCTTGAGCAATGGTGGCCCGGCGAGGAACAGCTTGGCCTTGCCGCGCACCACCACCACGTAATCCGACAGGCCCGGCTGATACGCACCGCCGGCCGTGGCCGAGCCATGCACCACGGTGATCTGCGGCAAGCCCATGGCGGACATGCGTGCCTGGTTGGCAAAGCTGCGCGCGCCTTCGACGAAAATCTCGGCTGCGTAGTTGAGGTTGGCGCCGCCGCTTTCGGCGAGGGTCACCACTGGCAGTTTGTTCTCCATGGCGATCTGTTGCAGGCGCAGGGATTTTTTCAGCCCGGAGGGGGAAATGGTGCCGCCTTTGATCGCGCTGTTGTTGGCCACCACCAGCATGCGCACGCCGCTGACATAGCCGATACCAGCGATCAGCCCGCCACCGGCGGCGCTACCGTCCTTGTCGTCGTGGAGTTTGTAGCCGGCCAGACTGGCCAGCTCCAAGAACGGCGCGCCGGGGTCCAGCAGCAGGTTGAGGCGCTCACGGGGCAGCAATTGGCCGCGCTTGTCGAACTTGGGCTTGGCTTCCTGGGCCTTGGCCAGCAGGGTGTGTTCCAGTTGGCGTAGCTGGGCAATGGACGCCAGCATGGCTTCGCGGTTTTGCGCGAACGCTGGGCTGTTAGGCTCGATCATGGTTTCAATGACTGGCATGGCGTTATTGCTCCGCCTTGAGCACATCCGGCAGGTAGGCGCGGTGGAACCCGTTGAATGGCTCGCTCGGCGCCTGCGCCTTGTGCAGCGGCCATGCGCGGCTGCCCAGGCTGGCGGCGCCGTCGATGCGCAGGGTGCTACCGCTGATAAAGGCCGCAGCCGGGCTGAGCAGGAAGACGATGGCCGCGCTGACTTCCGACTCGGTGCCGATGCGCTTGAGCGGTACATGCTCACGCAGGGTGGGAATCACCGCCTTGAACGCGCCTTCGTAGGTGTCCATGCCGCTGGAGGCAATCCAGCCAGGCGCCACGGCGTTGACGCGCACCCCGGCATGGCCCCACTCAAACGCGGCGGTCTTGGTGACGTTGTCCATGCCGGAGCGCGCCGCGCCGGAGTGGCCCATGCCGGGCATGCCGCCCCACATGTCGGCGAGCATGTTGACGATCGCGCCCCCGTGCTTGCTCATCGACTGGTTGAACACTTCCCGCGCCATCAGGAAACCGCCCACCAGGTTGGTGCGCAGTACGGTTTCAAAGCCCTTCTGATTGATCGCCGCCAGTGGCGACGGGTATTGGCCGCCCGCGTTATTCACCAGGCCATGGATGGGGCCGTGGTCGTGCAGGATCTGCGTGACCAGCGCTTTCACCGCCTCTTCCTCACGAATGTCACAGGCATGCCAATGGGCGACGCCGCCATCTTCAGCAATTTCCGCCGCGACCTTCTGCAGTTTTTCTGGCTTGCGCCCCACCAGGATCACGCAGGCACCAAGGGCCGCCAGCTCATGGGCGGTGCAGCGGCCAATGCCACTGCCGCCTCCGGTGACAATCACGGTTTGCCCCTTGAACAGGTCGGCTTTGAAGATCGAGTCGAAGGCCACGGCAACGGTCCTTTAGGTGAGTTGATCGGCAATGTGTTGCGGTACGGCGATGGGGATTTCCAGCAGTTGCTGGGCGAAGGCCTTGCCCTGGGGATCGATGCGCAGGCTGGCGATACCGCCGCCGCCCAGGGCGTTTTCCAGCAGGAAGTTGAGGCTGTGGCTGCCGGGCAAGTACCAGCGTTCGACGCGGCCATGGATCGGGTCGAGCACGTGGTCCATCCAGTCGACGATCACCTCCGGGGTCAGGGCTTCGGCGATCCACGGCAGGTAGTCGGGGTGGCGGGCGATCACGCCAATATTGCTGTGGTTGCCCTTGTCACCAGAGCGCGCCACGGCGAGTTTCACCAGCGGCACACTGGCATCGGCACGGCCCTCCGGCTTGGCCGGCTCGATGGGCACAGCCGGCGTGAGCAGAGGCGCGGAGGCGGGCAGCTCGACGGCATGACGTTGGCCTTGGTACTCGATGGCGACGCTACACCGTGATTTGTCGACCAGGAACGAAAACAGCCGAATCAGCGGATACACCGTCGGCCGCCCGCCAACAATGCCGGTCAGCCCCGGTGCCATGCCGGTGGCCGCCTGGGCGATCTCGCGAGCGAACAGCACCAGCGCCTGCTTGTTCGGATGCCGCACCGCCAGCTTCATCACCACTTCACGGCAATCCGCACGCCGGGCGTGGGCGCCGTAGGTGGCTTCGCTGCCAAGCAGTTCGATGTTGACGTCGGTGTAGGGCGCCCAGCCGCGCTGGCTGAACAGCTCCGAAGTCTTGTTGATGAGCGCCTGGCTGACCCGCTCGGCCTTGGCCACCGCGTCGATGCCGGCGAGCAGGCAACTGGCGGTGCAGCGAAAGCCATCGGGGTAAGTGGCGCTGACCTTGTACTGGTCGGTGGGTGGCAGGCCCTTGGCGCCGTGCAGGCGCACCGCGTGTTTGCCTTGTTGCTGCAGTTTGACCTGGCTGAAATCGCAGATCACGTCCGGCAGCACATAGGCGCGCGGGTCACCGATTTCATACAGCAGTTGTTCGGCCACGCTGAGTTCGCTGATCAGCCCGCCGCTGCCTTCGACCTTGTTGACGGTGAACTGGCCGTCGGCGCTGACTTCGACGATAGGGAAGCCGATGTGTTCGTAGTCGGGCACGTCACGCCAGTCGGTGAAGTTACCGCCGGTGCATTGGGCGCCGCATTCGATGATATGCCCGGCCAGGGCGGCCTGGGCCAGGTGATCGTAGTCCTGCCATGACCAATTGAATTCATGCACCAGTGCCGCGCTGACCACTGCGCTGTCGACCACCCGGCCGGTGATGACAATATCGGCGCCGAGCCCCAATGCCTGGGCAATGCCCGGTGCGCCGAGGTAGGCGTTGGCGGACACGCACAGGGGCGGCAGCGGGGCGCCGTTGTACAGGTCGGTGACAGTCGGCAGCTGTTTGAGTTGAGGGTGCAGGTCATCGCCGAGCAACACGGCGATTTTCAGGGGGATGTGGGCGTTATCGCAGGCCGCTTGCAGGGCGGCGGCGCAGGCCTGGGGGTTGATACCGCCGGCATTGCTGATCACTCGGATGCCCTGGCGCTGGATATCCGCCAGCAGGGGCGTAAGCACCTCGACAAAATCCGTGGCGTAACCGGCCTTGGGGTCTTTCAGGCGGGCACCGGCGAGGATCGACATGGTGACTTCCGCCAGGTAATCGAACACCAGGTAATCCAAGGCACCGCCCTGCACCAATTGGGCGGCGGCGGTGCAGGTGTCGCCCCAGAAGGCGCTGGCGCAGCCGATACGTACCGTCTTGCTCATGAGAAATCCTTCCTCCAAGGGCTGGTGCCGAGACTACCAAGCAAGCGCTTGGTTTGTAAACTCCAGTCACAAGTTTTACCCAAGCGCTTGCTTGGGTGGCAGTCACGGCCTAAATTGCCGGCCAAGACGACAGTAGACGTGAAGGAGAGCAGCATGGATGAGCACAAAGCCCTGGGGGTGATGCGCACCATGGTCGATGGTGGCCAATTGACGGACCCCGAGAGCGCCCGCGGCAAGTTGCTGCAAACCGCAGCTCATCTGTTTCGCAACAAGGGTTTCGAGCGCACCACCGTGCGAGATCTGGCCAGCGCCGTGGGCATCCAGTCCGGCAGCATCTTTCATCACTTCAAGAGCAAGGATGAGATATTGCGTGCGGTGATGGAGGAAACCATCCATTACAACACCGCGATGATGCGCGCTTCACTGGAAGAGGCGAGCACGGTGCGCGAACGCGTGCTGGCGCTGATCCGCTGCGAGTTGCAGTCGATCATGGGTGGCAGTGGCGAGGCCATGGCGGTGCTGGTCTACGAATGGCGCTCGCTGTCGGCCGAAGGCCAGGCGCACGTGCTGGCCCTGCGTGACGTGTATGAGCAGATCTGGTTGCAGGTACTGGGCGAGGCCAAGGCCGCTGGCTACATCCGGGGCGATGTGTTTATCACCCGGCGCTTCCTCACTGGCGCCTTGTCCTGGACCACCACCTGGTTTCGCGCCCAAGGCAGCCTGACCCTTGAAGAGTTGGCCGAAGAGGCTTTGTTGATGGTGCTGAAGTCGGACTGAGGCGCAAGTTATTAATTTGCTGGCGAAAGTTGTCTCCCCCAGCAAAAACGCCTAGCTTATCGGCATTGAACTCTTCAACGGTGCGTGCCTCGATGTTTTCGCCATGGCGGCTGGCTGCAGGACTTACTTTATGGGCACTGGGCACCGCCGCGTGGACGCCGGCCGGTGCCGCGCAGTTGGTGAGAATCGGCGCGGCGCATTTTCCGCCCTACACCGTACGCCCTGAACAAGGCGCCGACACCGGGTTGCTGCCGCAATTGGTCGAGGCGTTGAACGCTGCGCAAACGGATTACCAGTTCGTGGTGGTGCCTACCTCGATCCCCCGGCGTTTTCGTGACTTCGAGCAAGGCCGGGTCGACATGGCCATCTTCGAAAACCCGTCCTGGGGTTGGCAGAATATTGCCCATACCAGTGTTGATATGGGGCTGGAAGATGCGGAAATATTCGTTGCCCAGCGTCAACCCGGGCGCGACCAGAGCTACTTCGCCGACCTCTCCGGTAAGCGCCTGGCGGTATTCAGCGGGTATCACTATGCCTTTGCCGACTTCAATCCCGATCCCAAGAACATGGCCGAGCGTTTCAACGCGACGTTGACCTATTCCCATGACAGTAATTTGCTGATGGTTGCTCGTGGGCGTGCGGATATTGCACTGGTTACCCGTTCGTACCTGAGTGATTTCATGGTGCGCAACGCAGACATGGCGGGGCAGTTTTTGGTGTCGGAGCGTATTGACCAGGTGTATCACCACTATGCGTTGTTGCGGCCCAAGGCACCGATCACTGGTCCGGCGTTTGCCGAACTGCTCAAGCGTCTGCGCGACAGTGGCCAGATGCTGAAGATTTTTGAGCCGTATCGTATTGATGTGACGCCGGTGCCCTGAGGTCTTAGTAAGTAAAATCCTTCGGGCTCGGGGGGTCAACTGTGGGAGCTGGCTTGACTGCGATGACGGCCTGAAAGCCGACACCTATCTACCTGACACCCCACAGTCAAAATGTGGAACCAGGCTTGCCTGCGGTGGCGGCCTGACAGTCAACACAGTTGGACCGTGTACATATCCATTCCTGCGGTAACGGCTACTTAGGGTTCCGCTTTTACAGCGGCTCACTTTTGAAAAGCGCAAAAGTAAGCAAAACGCTCTTGCCCCACCACTCGGCACCTCGCCTAGGCTCGGTGTGCCCGTAATCCGCCAGTGATTTGGGGGGCCGCCGCCACGCGCCATCCATGGCGCGGGGCGGCTAAACCGGCATCCCTGCCGGTTTACCCCCCAAATCCCTGTCGAATTCCGGCCAGCGTGGTTTAACGGGGCGCCTAAGATCAAAAGCCAGATCAAGATCACAAGCAGATCAAGATCACAAGCAGATCAAGATCACAAGCAGATCAAGATCAAGAGCGGCTCGCTTCGCATCGTAGTTTCCGTGGAGCCCTTACCCACATATGTCGGCGCTGCATTAAACCCGCCGCGCAAACGTATCGCTATGACTGCCCGACACCTTGCGGCAATGCACCAGCGCATCGCGAATCATGAAGTTCACCAAGGTCGGAGACACCCCAAGCTCCTTGGCGATGTCTTTTTGCGGCACGCCATGCAAGCGGTACATCTCGAACGCGTAGCGGGTGCGCTGGGGCAGTTGCGTCAGGGCGTCGGCGATGTTTTCCAGGGTGTTGAAATTGATGTGCGAGGTTTCCGGTGAAGCGCCGTGAATAACCACATTCAAGCCTTCCTCCTCGGTCCCGGAGTATTTGAGCTCCAGGGCCTGCTTGCGGTAATGATCGATCGCCAGGTTGCGCACGATCTGAAACAGATAACTCAGTTGGGCCTTGAACGATGAGGTGATGGTCGGCGCCGACTGCAGCCGGAAGTAGGCGTCCTGCACCACGTCTTCGGCGCGGGAGCGGCACCCGGTGATACGGGCCGCGATCTTCACCAAAATCAGTCGATTGTCGACGAACGCCTGGAGAAGGGGTGAATCGCACCTGCCTGTGGATACTTGTTCCGTCATGGAAATCACCTTGCTGCGAATAGGTTAGGGGAGGGCATCCCTGCTGAGGCCTCCTACATATCGGGCAACAAATTATGCTTAATGATAATGATTGTCAAATGAGAAGACGAACTAATCTTATGCCTTGGGCAAAGGTGTGAACCACGTCTCACTCGCCCCCGGCGACTAATTATTTGAAGGCTCCGTCCGTTCTCATGGGTGACAGGTTCGTTAGTACAACGGCCAAGGATCAGCACCCGCAGGAGGACCAGATGGGTTTTTATCGTGCATTCAGCGTGTTTCAGTTCGGAGTCCTCGCGGGATGAGTACGTCCCTGCGGCTGCGCCTGTTTTGCCTGCCCCACTCAGGCGCCAGCGCCTCGGTCTACGCTCGCTGGCGCCGGGTCCTGCCGGACTGGCTGCAAGTGTGCCCGCTGGAATTGCCGGGACGCGGCATGCGCATGGACGAGCCATTGCAGCGCGATATCAAGGCCTTGGCCGCGCAGCTTGCTGAAGAAATCAGCCGTGATCTCGATGGCCCCTATGCCTTGTTCGGCCACAGCCTTGGCGGGCTGTTGGCGTTTGAATTGGCTCACGCTCTGAACGCGCGCAATCTGCCCGCGCCCCTGGCGTTGTTCGCGTCCGGCACGGCGGGCCCGGCGCGTCGTGATGTGAGCGAGTACGCCGTCGAAAAGACCGATGCCCAACTGATTGCCCGACTGCGCGAATTGCAGGGCACCGCCGAAGAGGCGCTGGCCAACCCCGAGCTGATGCAACTGATGTTGCCGATCCTGCGCGCTGATTTCCTGCTGTGCGGCAGTTTCACCTATGGCGAGCGCCAGCCCCTGGCGCTGCCGATCCATGTGTTCGGTGGCAAGCAAGACAGCGTGCGTGCCGACCAGTTGCTCGACTGGCAACTCGACGCCGCCAGTGGGTTTTCCCTGGACATGTTTGACGGCCATCACTTCTTCCTCGTGCAGCACGAAAGCGCCGTGCTGCGCTGCGTGCGTCGCTATGCCGACGAGCACTTGGCGCGCTGGCGCATTGGTGCGACGCGGCAGCTCGTCGCCGGCTGAACCCCACCGACTTCTTCCCGAATTTCCCGTAAGCCGATTTCAGGCAGGAACCCCATGATGGACGCCTTCGAACTCCCCCGCACCCTGGTCCAGTCCCTTCAACAGCGTGCTGCGCAGACGCCGGACCAGGTGGCGTTGCGCTTCCTCGCCGAGAGTGCCGAGCACAGTGTGGTGCTCAGTTATCGCGACCTCGACCAACGCGCCCGCACCATCGCCGCGGCCTTGCAAGCCAACGCTGGCCTGGGCGAGCGTGCGGTGTTGCTGTTCCCGAGCGGCCCGGACTATGTGGCGGCGTTCTTTGGTTGCCTGTACGCCGGGGTGATCGCGGTGCCGGCGTATCCACCGGAATCCACGCGTCGTCATCACCAGGAGCGCCTGCTGTCGATCATCAGCGATGCTGAGCCGCGGCTGCTGTTGACCATTGCCAGCCTCAGCGAGGGCCTGGCGCAGATTGAAAACGCGCCCAAGGTGTTGAGCGTCGACACCCTGGAGGCGCAGCAGGCCGACCAGTGGGTCGAGCCCGACCTCAAGGCGGACGACATCGCGTTCCTGCAATACACCTCCGGCTCCACCGCATTGCCCAAGGGCGTGCAAGTCAGCCACGGCAACCTGGTGGCCAACGAAGTGCTGATCCGCCGTGGTTTTGGCATCGACCTCAACCCCGATGACGTGATCGTCAGTTGGTTGCCGCTGTACCACGACATGGGCCTGATCGGCGGCCTGCTGCAACCGATCTTCAGCGGCGTGCCCTGCGTGTTGATGTCGCCGGCCTACTTCCTTGGCCGACCTTTGCGCTGGCTGGAGGCGATCAGCGAATACGGCGGCACCATCAGCGGTGGCCCGGACTTCGCCTACCGCCTGTGCAGCGAACGAGTCAGTGAGTCGGCCCTGGAGCGCCTGGATTTGAGCCGCTGGCGCGTCGCCTATTCGGGTTCCGAGCCGATCCGCCTCGACACCCTGGAACGCTTTGCGGAAAAATTCGCGGCCTGTGGTTTCACCCCGAATAATTTCTTCGCCTCCTACGGTCTGGCCGAAGCCACCCTGTTTGTCGCCGGAGGTACCCGTGGCCGTGGCATTCCCGCCCTGCGCCTGGACGAACAGGCGCTGGCCGCCAACCGTGCCGAACCGGGGCAGGGCCCTGCGATCATGAGTTGCGGCACCAGCCAGCCGAACCACGCCGTGCTGATCGCCGACCCGCACACCCTCACCGAGCTGCCCGACCAGTGCGTCGGCGAACTCTGGGCCACGGGCCCGAGCATCGCCCACGGCTACTGGCGCAACCCGCAAGCCAGCGCCAAGACCTTCGTTCAGCATGCTGGCCGCACCTGGTTGCGCACCGGTGACCTGGGTTTTATCCGCGACGGTGAGGTGTACATCACCGGGCGCCTGAAAGACCTGCTGATCGTGCGCGGCCACAACCTTTACCCCCAGGACATCGAACAGACCATCGAGCGCGAAGTGGAAGTGGTGCGCAAGGGTCGGGTCGCCGCGTTTGCGGTCAATGACCAGGGCCTGGAAGGCATCGGCATCGCCGCGGAAATCAGCCGCAGCGTGCAGAAAATCCTGCCGCCCGAAGCGCTGATCAAAGCGATCCGCCAAGCCGTGGCCGAGGCCTGCCAGCAAGCTCCGAGCGTGGTGGTGCTGCTCAACCCAGGCGCTTTGCCGAAGACCTCCAGCGGCAAAGTGCAGCGTGCGGCCTGTGCGATTCGGCATGCCGATGGCAGCCTCGACAGCTACGCGCAGTTCCCCGGGCAGCCGGGGCAGGCGAGCGAAGTGGCGCTGGAATCGGACCTGCAACGGCAGATCGCGGCGATCTGGTGCGAACAACTGCAACTGGCTCATGTGGCGGGCGACGATCACTTTTTCCTGCTGGGGGGCAACTCCATCACCGCGACCCAAGTGGTCGCCCGCCTGCGCGAAAGCCTGGGGCTGGAACTGAGCCTGCGCCTGCTGTTCGAAGCGCCGACCCTCGCCGCCTTCGCCACGGCCGTCGCGCAACTGCAACAGGATGGCGGCGTGGCCCAAGGCGCAATCCACGTGCTGTCACGTCAAGAAGACCTGCCCCAATCCCTGGCACAGAACCGCCTGTGGATCACCTGGCAATTGGACCCTCACAGCAGTGCCTACACCATTCCCGGCGCCTTGCACCTGCGCGGCGAGCTGGATGAAGACGCACTGCGCCACAGCTTCCAGCAACTGATCCAGCGTCACGAAGCCCTGCGCACGCGCTTCTGCGAGCGCGACGGCCAGGCGTTCCAGCGTGTCGAGGCTACGGCGGATTTCGAACTGCCGATCATCGACCTCAGTGACCTGCCCAACACCGAGCGCGAAGCCCGTGCGCAAGAGGTTCGCGAAGACCAGGCGCGCAGCCCGTTCGACCTGGAAAAAGGCCCGTTGCTTCGGGTTACCCTGGTGCGCCTGGGCGATGAAGAGCACCAACTGCTGGTGACGCTGCACCACATCATTGCTGACGGTTGGTCGCTGAATATCCTGATCGACGAGTTCTCGCGCCTGTACGCCGCTGCCGCCCAAGGCCAGTCCCTGGAGCTGCCGCCGCTGGCATTGCAATACGCCGACTACGGCAGTTGGCAGCGCCAATGGCTGGCCGAAGGCGAGGGCCAGCGACAGCTGACGTACTGGAAAGCGCAGTTGGGTGACGAGCATCCGGCCCTGAACCTGGCCACCGATCACCCGCGTGCCGCCCAGCATCGGCACAGCGCCTCGCGCCATAGCCAGCGCCTGGATGCGCGCCTCAGTGCGGCGATCCGCCAGACCGCCCAGGCCCATGACTCAACACCGTTCATGCTGCTGCTGGCGACGTTCCAGACCTTGCTCTATCGCTACAGCGGCCAGCGCGACATCCGTATCGGCGTGCCCAATGCCAACCGCCCACGCCATGAAACCCAGGGCCTGATCGGCTTCTTTATCAACACCCTGGTGCTGCGCGCCGAGCTGGACGGGCGCCTGCCGTTCAACCAACTGTTGGCCGCCACCCGCGAGACCACACTGGCCGCCCAGGCCCATCAGGACCTGCCCTTCGAACAACTGCTGGAAGCCTTCCCCCAGGCCCGCGAGCAGGGCCTGTTCCAGGTCATGTTCAACCACCAGCAGCGCGACCTCAGTGCCTTGCGCCGCCTGCCGGGCCTGCTGGCCGATGAGTTGCCCTGGCACAGCCGCGAAGCCAAGTTCGACCTGCAACTGCACAGCGAAGAAGACCGCAATGGGCGCTTGAGCCTGTCGTTCGACTACGCCGACGAGCTGTTCGATTGCGCGACCATCCAGCGTCTGGCCGAGCACTTCATCCATCTACTTCACGCTGTGTGCGCGCAACCACAACACGCCATCGGCGATCTGCCGTTGATGCAGGCTGACGAGCAGCAACCCTGGAGCGAGGCCCCCTGCGCGCCGGCCCGGCACTGGCTGCCCGAGCTGCTCAACCAACAGACGTCGGACGCCACCGCATTGGTCTGGCAGGACGGCAGCCTGACATTCGCCCAATTGCACACCCAGGCCAACCGCCTGGCCCATTACCTGCGCGACAAAGGCGTCGGCCCGGACGTGTGCGTGGCCATCGCCGCCGAGCGTTCGCCGCAACTGCTGATCGGCCTGCTCGCCATCATCAAGGCCGGTGGCGCCTACGTGCCGCTGGACCCGGATTACCCCGCCGAACGCCTGGCCTACATGCTCAAGGACAGCGGCGTGCAACTGCTGCTCACCCAGACCGCGTTGCTGCCCCAACTGCCCAGCGCCGAAGGCGTGTGCGTGATTGCCATGGACAGCCTGCACCTCGACAGCTGGCCGACCCAGGCGCCAGGCTTGCACCTGCATGGCGATAACCTCGCCTACGTGATCTACACCTCCGGTTCCACCGGCCAACCCAAAGGCGTGGGCAACACCCACGGCGCCCTGGCCGAGCGTTTGCAGTGGATGCAGGCCACCTATCAACTGAACGAAACCGATGTGCTGATGCAAAAGGCGCCGATCAGTTTCGACGTGTCGGTGTGGGAATGCTTCTGGCCATTGATTGCCGGCTGCCGCCTGGTATTGGCCGGGCCGGGCGAACATCGCGACCCGCACCGCATCGCGCAGCTTGTGCAGGAACATGGGGTGACCACGCTGCACTTCGTGCCGCCGCTGTTGCAGCTGTTTATCGACGAGCCGCTGGTGGCCGAATGCACCAGCCTGCGTCGCCTGTTCTCCGGCGGCGAAGCCTTGCCCGCCGAACTGCGTAACCGTGTACTGGCGCGCTTGCCAGCGGTGCAATTGCACAACCGCTATGGCCCGACCGAAACCGCGATCAACGTCACCCACTGGCAGTGCGCCGCCTCGGATGGCGAGCGCTCGCCGATTGGCCGGCCGTTGGGCAATGTGATCTGCCGCGTACTGGACGAGCAGCTCAACCCGTTGCCGGCCGGTGTGCCGGGCGAACTGTGCATCGGCGGTATCGGCCTGGCGCGGGGTTACCTGGGCCGTGCCGGGCTGACAGCCGAACGTTTTGTCGCCGACCCGCTGGGCGCGGCGGGCACCCGCTTGTATCGCACCGGTGACCGTGCGCGCTGGAACGCCGATGGCGTGCTCGAATACCTCGGACGCCTCGATCAGCAGGTCAAACTGCGGGGGTTCCGGGTGGAGCCGGAAGAAATCGAAGCGCGCCTGCTGGGCCAGGTAGGCGTTGTCCAGGCCGTGGTGCTGGTGCGTGATGCACAGTTGATCGGCTACTACACCGCCGACACCGAACTGGATGAGCAAAGGGTCAAAACCGCCCTGGCCGCCGAGTTGCCGGAGTACATGGTGCCCGCGCTGCTGATGCGCCTTGACGCCATGCCCCTGAGCCCCAGCGGCAAGCTCGACCGGCGTGCCTTGCCAGAGCCGGTATGGCAAACCCGCGAACACGTCGAACCGCACACACCTTTGCAGCTGCAAATCGCCGCGATCTGGCGCGAGGTGCTTGGCCTGCCACGCATCGGCCTGCGCGATGACTTTTTCGCACTCGGCGGGCACTCGTTGCTGGCCACGCAAATCATCTCCCGCACCCGCCAGGCCTGCGACGTCGAACTGCCCCTGCGCACGCTGTTCGAAGCCAGCGAGCTGGGCGATTTTGCCCAGCAGGTCGGGCTGATGCAGGCGGCGGGCCAGCGCAACCAACAGACTGCCATCGCCAAAGTCGACCGCAGCCAGCCGGTCCCTTTGTCCTATTCCCAGCAGCGCATGTGGTTCCTCTGGCAGATGGAACCGGACAGCCCGGCCTACAACGTCGGCGGCATGGCGCGCCTGCGCGGCGTGCTGGATGTGGGGCGTTTCGAGGCCGCCTTGCAGGCCTTGATCATGCGTCACGAAACCCTGCGCACCACTTTCCCAAGTGTCGATGGTGTGGCCTGTCAAAAGGTCTCGGCGCAAACCAATGTGCGCATGGACTGGCAGGATTTCTCCGCGCTGAATGAGCCGCAGCGCCAGCAGCGTTTGCAGCAACTGGCCGATGTCGAGGCGCACACGCCGTTCAACCTGGAAACCGGGCCGCTGTTGCGCGCCTGCCTGGTCAAGGCCGGCGAGCAGGAACATTACCTGGTGCTGACCCTGCACCATATCGTCACCGAAGGCTGGGCCATGGACATCTTTGCCCGTGAACTCAGCGCCTTGTATGAAGCCTTTATCGACGAGCGCGACTCACCGCTGCCAGCGTTGCCGGTGCAGTACCTCGACTACAGCGTATGGCAACGCCAGTGGATGGAAGCCGGTGAGCGCCAGCGTCAGCTGGACTACTGGACCGCCCAACTGGGCAACGAACACCCGTTGCTGGAATTGCCCGGCGACCGTCCGCGGCCACCGGTGCAAAGCCATCGGGGCGAGCTGTACCGGTTTGATTTGAGCGATGAGCTGGCCGCCCGCGTGCGAGCCTTCAACGCCCAGCACGGCCTCACGCTGTTCATGACCATGACCGCGACCCTGGCGGTGTTGCTCTACCGCTACAGCGGCCAGACCGACCTGCGCATCGGCGCGCCAGTGGCCAACCGTATCCGCCCGGAAAGCGAAGGCTTGATTGGCGCGTTCCTCAATACCCAGGTGCTGCGTTGCCAGCTCACTGGGCAGATGCGGGTCAGCGAGCTGTTCGAGCAGGTGCGCCATACCGTGATCGAGGGCCAGTCCCATCAGGACCTTCCGTTCGACCATCTGGTGGAAGCCCTGCAACCGCCGCGCAGCGCGGCGTACAACCCGTTGTTCCAGGTGATGTGCAACGTGCAGCGCTGGGAGTTCCAGCAAAGCCGCCAACTGGCTGGCATGACCGTGGAGTACCTGGCCAACGATGCGCGGGCGACCAAGTTCGACCTCAACCTGGAAGTCACCGACCTCGACCATCGCCTGGGTTGCTGCCTGACCTACAGCACCGACCTGTTCGACGAGCCGCGTATTGCGCGTATGGCCGAGCATTGGCGCAACCTGCTTGAAGCGTTGGTCGCCGATCCTGGCCAGCGCCTGAGCGAATTGCCGTTGCTGAGCGCAGATGAACAACGCGCCTTGCAAGACAGCCTGGGGGTGGAGAAGGGCGAGCATCGCCTCGACCAGTGCATCCATCAACTGTTCAGCCAGCAGGCCAGCCAGCGGCCGGAGGCCCCGGCGCTGACCTTTGCCGGTGTGACCCTCTCGTATGCGCAACTGGATGAGCGCGCCAACCGCCTGGCCTGGATGCTGCGCGAGCGTGGCGTGGGCCCGCAGATGCGCGTGGGCCTGGCGCTGCCGCGTTCGCTGGAAATGGTCGTCGGTTTGCTGGCGATCCTCAAGGCCGGCGGTGCCTATGTGCCGTTGGACCCGGAATACCCGCTGGACCGCCTGCATTACATGATCGAAGACAGTGACATCGGCCTGCTGCTCAGTGATGCGGCGCTGTTCGAAGCTCTTGGTGAGTTGCCGGCGACGGTGGCGTGCTGGTGCCTGGAGGATGACTCGCCGGTGCTGGCGAATTACCCCGCCGAAGCGCTGCCGTTCGTGAGTCTGGCGCAACACCAGGCGTACCTCATCTATACCTCGGGTTCCACGGGCAAGCCCAAAGGCGTGGTGGTGTCCCACGGTGAGATCGCCATGCATTGCCAGGCGGTGATCGAGCGCTTTGATATGCGCCCGGATGACTGCGAGCTGCACTTTTACTCGATCAACTTCGATGCTGCCACCGAGCGTTTGCTGGTGCCGCTGCTGTGCGGGGCGCGGGTGGTATTGCGCGCCCAGGGCCAGTGGGATGCGGAGGAAATCTGCGCGCTGATCCGTACCCATCGCATCAATGTGCTCGGTTTCACCCCGAGCTACGGCAGCCAGTTGGCGCAGTGGCTGGCGACTCAGCAACAGACGCTGCCGGTGCGCATGTGTATCACCGGTGGCGAAGCCTTGACCGGCGAACACCTGCAACGCATCCGTGCGGCGTTTACGCCCCAGCTGTTCTTCAACGCCTACGGCCCCACCGAAACCGTGGTGATGCCCCTGGCCAGCCTGGCGCCCGAGCAGTTGGAGGAGGGCGCTGGCAGCGTGCCGATCGGCAGCATCGTCGGCGAGCGCGTGGCTTACATTCTCGACGCCGACCTGGCGCTGGTGCCCCAGGGCGCCAGCGGCGAGCTGTACATCGGCGGCGCCGGCCTGGCCCAGGGTTATCATCAGCGGCCGGGGATGACGGCGGAGCGCTTTGTCGCAGACCCGTTTGCTGGCAAGGGCGGGCGCCTGTACCGCACCGGCGACCTGGTACGCCAACGCGCCGATGGCCTGGTGGAGTACCTGGGGCGCATCGACCATCAGGTGAAGATCCGCGGTTTTCGCATCGAGCTGGGCGAAATCGAAACGCGCTTGCTCGAACATGACGCTGTGCGCGAAGCGGTGGTGCTGGCACTGGATGCGCCGAGCGGCAAGCAATTGGTGGCGTACCTGGTCAGCGATGCCGAGCACGCCGCCTTGCGCGACGCGTTGAAGGCGCACCTCAAGGCGCAACTACCGGACTACATGGTGCCCGCGCATCTGATCGTGCTGCAGAGCATGCCGCTGACCGCCAACGGCAAGCTCGACCGCCGCGCCTTGCCTGAGCCGGACCCAGAGGCCAATCGCCAAGCCTACGTGGCGCCGCGCAGCGAGCTGGAACACAGCCTGGCCGCCATCTGGTGCGCGGTGCTGAACGTGGAGCAAGTGGGCCTCGACGATAACTTCTTTGAACTGGGCGGCGACTCGATCCTGTCGATCCAGGTGGTGAGCCGGGCGCGCCAGGCCGGCATTCATTTCAGCCCCCGTGACCTGTTCCAGCACCAGACCGTACAGAGCCTGGCTGCCGTGGCGACTCGCTCGGAGCTCATTATCGCCGAGCAAGGATTGCTGACCGGCCCCTCGGGCCTCACGCCGATCCAGCACTGGTTCTTCGACACCGACATCCCGGCGCGCCAGCACTGGAACCAGGCATTGGTGCTCAAGCCACTGCAACTGCTCGATGCCCATCGCCTGGAGCAAGCGCTGCTGGCGGTGCTGGAACACCACGACGCGCTGCGCTTGAGCTTTACCCCGCGCGATGCGCAATGGCATGCCGAACATATGGGCGTGCCGGAAGGCGGCGTGCTGCTGCAGGCGCAGGTGCGCGACATGCAGGCGTGCACGGCGTTGTTCACCGACACCCAGCGCAGCCTCGACCTGGCACAGGGGCCGCTGCTGCGCGCCTTGCTGGTGGACGGGCCGCAAGGTCAGCAGCGCTTGCTGATCGCCATCCATCACCTGGTGGTGGACGGCGTGTCGTGGCGCATCCTGCTGGAAGACCTGCAAAACGTTTATCGCCAACTCAGTGACGGCCAGTCCGTCAGCCTGCCGGCCAAGACCAGCGCGCTGCGCGATTGGGCTGCGCGCTTGCAAGCCTATGCCCACAGTGAGTCCTTGCGCGAAGAGTTGAGCCTGTGGCAAGCGCAACTAGCTGGCCCCACCGTGGCCTTGCCAGTACAGCGTCCCCAAGGCGCACGGCGCAATAGCGATGCCGAAACGGTCAGCGTGCGCCTGGATGCCGAGCGCACCCGGCAGTTGCTGCAACAGGCGCCGAGTGCCTATCGCACCCAGGTCAACGACCTGTTGCTGACCGCCCTGGCCCGCGTACTGTGCCGCTGGAGCGGGCAGGCCTCGGCACTGATCCAACTGGAAGGCCATGGCCGCGAAACCTTGTTCGATGACATCGACCTGACCCGCAGCGTGGGCTGGTTCACCAGTGCCTATCCGTTGCGTCTGACGCCGCAGGCCGAGCAGGGCGACTCGATCAAGGCGATCAAGGAGCAACTGCGCGGCGTGCCCCATAAAGGCTTGGGCTATGGCGTACTGCGTTACCTGGCCGAAGACCTGTGCAAGCAGAGCATGGCCGCATTGCCGAGCGCGCAGGTCACCTTCAACTACCTGGGTCAGTTCGACCAGAGCTTTGGCACTGACGCGCTGTTCCACCCGCTGGAGGAATCCGCCGGCCTGGCCCATGACCCGGATGCGCCGTTGCCCAATGAACTGAGCATCGACAGCCAGGTCTACGGCGGCGAGCTGGTGCTACGCTGGACGTTCAGCCGTGAGCGGCATGATCAGCAGGTGATTCGCGATCTGGCCGAGGCCTACCTGGGCGAATTGCACAGCCTGATCGCCCATTGCCTGCAGGCCGATGCCGGTGGCCTCACGCCGTCCGACTTCCCCCTGGCGCGCCTGACCCAGGTGCAACTGGACGCCTTGCCGGTCCCGGCCAGCGCCATCGAAGACGTCTACCCGCTGACCCCGATGCAGGAAGGCTTGCTGCTGCACACCCTGCTGGAGCCCGGCACCGGCCTGTATTACATGCAGGACCGCTACCGCATCAACAGCGCCCTGGACCCGGAGCGTTTTGCCCAGGTCTGGCAAGCGGTGATCGCCCGCCACGAAGCCTTGCGCGCCTCGTTCTGCTGGAACGTCGGCGAAGACATGCTGCAAGTGATCCACAAGCCCGGCAGTACGCCGATCGAGTACCTGGACTGGAGCGCCGACCCGCAGGATGAGCACGAGCCGCGTCTGCAAGCCTTGCTCAAGGCCGAGCGCGAAGCCGGTTTTGACCTGCTCAACCAGGCGCCTTTCCACTTGCGCCTGATTCGCGTGGGCGAGGCGCGCTACTGGTTCATGATGAGCAACCACCACATCCTGATCGATGCCTGGTGCCGTTCGCTGCTGATGAATGACTTCTTCGATATCTACACAGCCCTGGGCGAAGGCCGCGATGCGCAACTGGCGACGCCGCCGCGCTATCGCGACTACATTGCCTGGCTGCAACGCCAGAACCTCAACGAGGCGCGCCAGTGGTGGCAGCAAAACTTGCAAGGCTTCGAGCGCGCCACGCCGATCCCGAGTGACCGCCCGTTCCTGCGCGAACACGCCGGTGGCAGTGGCGGCATGGTGGTGGGCGACTGCTACACCCGCCTGGATGCCCGCGACGGTGCGCAACTGCGCGAACTGGCCCAGGCGCATCAGCTTACCGTCAACACTTTCGCCCAGGCGGCGTGGGCCCTGGTGCTGCGGCGTTTGAGTGGCGATCGCGACGTGCTGTTCGGCGTCACCGTGGCTGGTCGCCCGGTGGACATGCCCGAGATGCAACGCACTGTCGGCCTGTTTATCAACAGCATCGCGTTGCGGGTAAAACTGCCCGAGGACGGCCAGCGCTGCAGCGTGCGCCAGTGGTTGAGCGCCTTGCTCGACAGCAATATGCAACTGCGCGAGTACGAATACCTGCCGTTGGTGACGATCCAGGAACACAGCGAATTGCCCAAGGGCCAGCCGCTGTTCGACAGCCTGTTTGTGTTTGAGAACGCGCCAGTGGAAGTCTCGGTGCTGGACCGTGCACAAAGCCTGAACGCCACCTCGGATTCTGGCCGTACCCACACCAACTTCCCGCTGACGGCGGTGTGCTACCCCGGCGATGACCTCGGTTTGCACCTGTCCTACGACCAGCGTTATTTCGACGAAAGCACCGTGCAAGACATGCTCGCTGAGTTCAAGCGCCTGTTGCTGGCGCTGGTGCAGGGCTTCCATGGTGACATGGACGAGCTGGCGCTGATGGGTGAGCAGGAACGTGAATTCCTCGTGGAAGGCTGTAACCAGAGCGCACATGCCTACCCGCTGGAACGCAGCTATATCGAGTTGTTCGAGGAGCAGGTCGCGCAGCATCCGCAGCGTATCGCCGCCAGTTGTCTTGACCAGCAATGGAGCTACGAGGATCTGAATCGCCGCAGCAATGGCCTCGGCCACGCGCTGATTGCGGCGGGTGTCGGCCTGGACCAACCGGTGGCGTTGTTGGCTGAACGTGGGCTGGATTTGCTCGGTATGATCATCGGCAGCTTCAAGGCCGGCGCCGGCTACCTGCCGTTGGACCCGGGCCTGCCGGGCCAGCGCCTGAGCCGCATCATCGACCTGAGCCGCACGCCGTTGCTGGTGTGCACCGAGGCGTGCCGTGAACAGGCCATCGAGTTGCTCGAAGGTGTCGATTGCCAGTTGCTGGTGTGGGAGGAAATTCCCGCCCGTGGTGAAAACCCAGGTGTCTACAGTGGCCCGGACAACCTTGCTTACGTGATCTACACCTCAGGCTCCACCGGCTTGCCCAAGGGTGTGATGGTGGAACAGCGCGGCATGCTCAATAACCAATTGAGCAAGGTACCGTACCTGAACCTGAGCGATGCCGATGTGATCGCCCAGACCGCGTCGCAAAGCTTCGATATTTCTGTGTGGCAGTTCCTCGCCGCGCCGCTGTTTGGCGCGCGTGTGGACATTGTGCCCAATACCATCGCCCATGATCCGCAAGGGTTGCTGGCCCACGTTCAAGCACAGGGCATCACCGTGCTGGAGAGTGTGCCGTCGCTGATCCAGGGCATGCTGGCCCAGGAGCGTATCAGCCTCGAGGGCCTGCGCTGGATGTTGCCGACCGGGGAGGCCATGCCGCCGGAGTTGGCCCATCAGTGGCTGCTGCGTTACCCGCAAATTGGCCTGGTGAATGCCTACGGCCCGGCGGAATGCTCCGATGATGTGGCCTTCTTCCGCGTCGATCTGGCGTCGACCCGTGGCACTTACCTGCCGATTGGTACGCCGACCGACAACAACCGCTTGTACCTGCTGGAAGGCGCTTTAGAGTTGGTGCCTCAAGGGGCGGTGGGCGAGTTGTGCGTCGCCGGCACCGGTGTCGGTCGTGGCTATGTCAGCGATCCGCTGCGCACCGCCCAGGTGTTTGTACCCAACCCCTTTGGCGCGCCTGGTGAGCGCCTCTACCGTACCGGCGACCTGGCACGGCGTCGCAGCGATGGGGTGCTGGAGTATGTCGGGCGTATCGACCACCAGGTGAAGATTCGCGGCTACCGCATCGAACTGGGTGAAATCGAAGCGCGCCTGCATGAACAACCGCTCGTGCGCGACGCGGCGGTGGGTGTGCAAGAGGGGGCCAATGGCAAACATCTGGTCGGCTACCTGGTGGCCGCCGATGCCACGCTGGAACCGAGTGAACAGCTGGAGCGCGTCAAGCAACGCCTGCGTACCGAACTGCCGGAATACATGGTGCCACTGCATTGGCTATGGCTTGACCGCCTGCCCCTTAATGCCAACGGCAAGCTCGACCGCAAGGCCCTGCCGGCCCTGGAGATCGGCCAGTTGCACAATCAGGACTATGTGGCGCCGTGCACTGAACTGGAAACCGCGTTGGCGGGTATCTGGGCCGAGGTGCTGAAGGTCGAACGGGTCGGGGTGCAGGACAACTTCTTCGAACTGGGCGGGCACTCGCTGCTGGCCACGCAGATTGCCTCGCGGGTGCAGAAGACACTGCAGCGCGATGTGCCGTTGCGGGCGATGTTCGAGTGCAGCACCGTGGCGGAGTTGGCCGAGTATATCGAGGGGGTGGCAGGCAATGAGATCAGTGCCGAGAAGGTGGATCGGTTGAGTGATTTGATGGCGGAGTTGGAAGGGCTTTGATCTTCGTTGTCTGTCAGGGCCTCATTGCAGCATAGGCATCTACACAGCTGGACCTGTGGCGAGGGAGCTTGCTCCCGTGACGGCCTGGCAGCCGACGCTGATCGAGCTGGTGCACCGCGATCCAAATGTGGGAGCTGGCTTGCCTGCGAAGACGGCCTGCCAGCCGACACCTATCTACCTGAGGCCCCGTGATCAAATTGTGGGAGCTGGCTTGCCTGCGATAGCGGCCTGACAGCCGACACAGGTGTCAGACCGAGTACATATCCATTCCTGCGGTAACGGCCACTTAGGGTTCCGCTCTTACAGCGGGTCACTTTTGGAAAAGAGCCCCAAAAGTAACCAAAAGGGCTCCTGCCCCACCACTCGGCACCTCGCCTAGGCTCGGTGTGCCCGTAATCCGTCAGTGATTTGGGGGGCCGCCGCCACGCGCCATCCATGGCGCGGGGCGGCTAAACCGGCATCCCTGCCGGTTTACCCCCCAAATCCCTGTCGAATTCCGGCCAGCGTGGTTTAACGGGGCGCTTAAGATCAAGATCAAAAGCAGATCAAGAGCAAGAGCGACTCGCTTCGCATCGTGGTTACCGTCTGCTGTTACAACCCACAAAGTTGTGTAGATACCTATGCTCATCGCAGGCAAGCCAGCTCGCACATTGGATCGCGGGGCATCAGTTATATCTGTGTCGGCTGCCAGGCCGTCACGGGAGCAAGCTCCCTCGCCACAGATTTAGCGTCGTGCCGAAGTTGTGTAGATACCTATGCTCATCGCTGGCTTGCCTGCGATGGCGCCCGCGAGGGCGGCGCTTATTTTGGCCCGAGAATTTTCACTAACTTATCCGGCGAAGGCGCCCCTTGCTGCTGCTGCAACCCACCCTTGTCATCCAGATAGAAGATCGCCGGCGTCGCCGACAACTCCAGTTCATCCATCAGCTTCATATTGGCATCAAGCTTGGCCTCGACCTCGGCCGGGATCTTTTCCAGCGCCTTGAGCTTGCTGCCCTTGCCGGCGGCTTCGTGTTCTTGCAGGGCTTTTTGCGGGTCTTTGGCGGCGAGCAGGGCGGCGGATTTGCCTGGGCTGTCTTCGCGGATGATGCCGACCATGATGTGGCGCAACTGCACCTTGCCGGCCTTCACCCACGGGCGGGCCTGTTCCCAGAACATGTTGCAGTACGGGCAGTTGGGGTCGCTGAACAGGTAGACGGTGCGCGGGGCGTCTTTATCGCCATCCTGGATCCAGCTGCTGTTTTCCATCTTGGCCCAGACTTCCTTGGCCATCGGCGCGTACACCAGTTTTTCCAGGGGCGCGGTGCTCAGGTCATTGCCTTGGGCGTCGTACAGGTTGCCCGCGATCACGTGCTTGCCGTCGGCGGTCAGGTACAGGGCCATGCCACGGTTCTGGTACTGGGCGGCGTAGCCGGTGAGGCCGCTGGGGGCATCGAATTTGCCGATGATCTTGGCACCTTTGGCTTCGATCTGTTTGATCGGGGCCGGCAGGTCTTCGGCCTGGGCCAGCGTAGCGGCTAGCGTCAAAGGCAGCAGGGTCAGCAGGTGGCGGAGGCGAGGCATGTCGGTTTCCTTGTCGTGGTGTTGTCGAAGGGTTCCATGGCACGGGCCAGGCTGGCTTCGGAGAGTTCGCCCAGGTGGCTGTTGATCAGGCGCCCATCGGCTTGGTAGAACAACGTAGTCGGCAGCGCCATGGAACCCACGGCCTGGCCGAGGCGGCCGCTGGCGTCGAACAGCACGTTGTCGAGGTTCAGGCCCTGGGTGGCCAGGTAAGTGCTGACGCTTTGCATGCTTTCGGCCTGGTTGACGAACAGGAAGGTCACATCGGGGCGCATGCGCTGGGCGTTTTCCAGCACCGGCATTTCGCGTCGGCACGGCGGGCACCAGGTGGCCCAGAGGTTGATCACCAACGGGCCGCCTTGATAATCCGCCAGTTGCACCACCTCGCCATTGGCATTGCGCAGGGTGATATCCGGCAGGCGCGTGCCTTTTTCGTACAGACTGAGGGACAGGCTGGTCATGCCCCAGAACACCAGGCCGGTGATCACCCCGGCGCTGAGCGGCTTGCGCAGGGCAGGGCGACGCCAGCCGTAGACCAGCGCGCCGAGGATCAGCGCGATGATCCCGGGCCAGGCGAGAAAGCCGCCGTCACGCAGGTCGACCATCTCCACCCAGTCGTGGCTGTAATAACTCCAGTACATCAGCACAAAGCTGACGCGGGCGGCGAGCAGGCCCAGCAGAAACAGGCTGAACAGCACCGACTCCGGGTTTTCGCCGCCGCGCTTGGCCACGCGCCAGCCCACCAGGGTGGCGAGAATCAGCGCGCTGATCAGCAGCAGGTGATTCAGGGCGATGGCGAAGGTGCCGATGGTGAGGGTCAGCATCAGAGAGCGTCCCGCGTCTGGGTCCAGCGTTGCAGGAAGGCGGCGGCGTCTACTTCGCCGGTGATGCGTTGGGCGCGGCGTTCTTCACCGTCCGGGCCGATCCACACGAAGCTCGGTGGCCCTGGCACTTTGTAGCGGCCCAGCAGCTCGCGGCTGGCGGCGTTGTCGGCGGTGACGTCCAGGCGTAACAGGCGCACGTCTTTGAGCGCGTCCATCACCTCGGGTTTGCCGAACACCTGTTTCTCCATGATCTTGCACGACACGCACCAGTCGGCGTAGTAGTCCAGCAGCACCCATTGGCCCTGGGCCTTGGCACTGTCGAGCTGGCTTTGCAGCACGGCCGGGTCGTTGATCGTGGTGAAGGCATCGTGGGCGCTCGGTGCACCGGCGACCTTTGAGCCACTGTAAACCTTCAAGGGTTGCCACAGCTCATCGCTGCCACCGGCCGCCCCCACCACCAGCACCGCGCCCCACAGACCCAGCACCAGGGAACCAGCGCCGAATACCTTGGCCGCCAGGCCGGACTCACGGGCCAGCGCCCAGCCACAGTACGCCATCACCAGCGCCAAGGCGCCCCACAGGCCGATCCACAGGCTGTCGCCGACCACCGGGCGAATCATCAGCACCGCGGTGCCCAGGAACAGGAAGCCGAAGATGCCCTTGAGCACGTTCATCCAGGTGCCCGGCTTGGGCAGGAAGCGATTGCCCACAGTCACCAGCAGCAACAGCGGGATGCCGATACCGATGCCCATGGCAAACAGGATCAGCCCCCCGTGCAGCGCATTGCCGCTCTGGGCGATGTACAGCAGGGCGCCAGCCAGGGGCGCGGTCATGCACGGCCCCACCAGCAGGCCGGACAACGCGCCGAGCACACCGGCACCTACCAGGCTGCCACCGCTTTGCTGGCGGCTGACGTTATCGAGGCGGTCGCGCAGGAAGGCGGGCAGTTGCAGTTCAAAGAAGCCGAACATCGGCAGGGCGAGCAGCACGAACAACGCCGCAAAGCTGCCGAGGATCCACGGGGTTTGCAGTAACGCCGCCAGGTTGGCGCCGAGCAACGCGGCCATCACCCCCAGGGCGGCATACACCAGCGCCATGCACACCACGTAGCTGCCGGCCAGGGCAAAGCCGCGACGCGGGCTGGCGCCGCTACCGACCACCAGGCCAGCGAGGATCGGCAGCATCGGCAACGAGCAGGGCGCAAACGCCAACAGCAGGCCCAGGCCGAAGAACACCAGCAGGCTCCACCCCAGGCTGCGCTGCTGCAGGCCGCTGGCCAGGCTTTGATCCTGGGCTTGCGCGGTCGCGGCGACGGCCGGGTTGCCGCCCAGGTCCACGGTGATCGACTGCGGCGGATAGCACAGGCCCGCATCGGCGCAGCCCTGCCAGCCGAGCTTGACCTGGCCGGTGGTGCCAGCGGGGATCTTCACTTCCAGGCCCTGGCGATACACCTGTTGTTCACCAAAGAACTCGTCGCTATGGGCTTCACCCTCGGGCAGCACGGGTTTTTCGGCCAGGCCGTCGAACTTCATGCGCTGCTGGTACAGGTAGTAACCGTCGGCAATCTGCCAAAACAGCTGGGTTTCGCCGCTTTCAAGACGTTCGGAGGTAAAGGCGAAGGCTTTGCCTACCGGGAGGAAGTCGGGTTTGGTTTCGAAGGGGCTGCCCGGCGCTGCCTGGGCGAATCCCGCGAACAACACCAGCAGAAAGGTAAACAGATGCCGCATGGTCAAGCCTTAGTTCGATGCAAGTGAGGCACACAATGTGTGGCGTTGATTAACCGATGATTAACCGCCGCTATTCTAGAGCGTAGGGATTGTCCAGTGTTGCGAACTTTAGCGGCATAATGCGCGCTTAATCCGTGGCTTTTCTAATCGCGCCATCTTTCATGAAGGGTTAACCATGCACGTACTGGTCTGTGAAGACGACGAACTGATCGCCAGTGGCATCGTGGCCGGCCTGACCGCCCAGGGCTTTACCGTGGAGCGCGTGGCCACGGCCTCGGCGGCGCGGGCGATGCTCAAGGCCGCGGCCTTCGACATCATGGTGCTCGACCTTGGCCTGCCCGACGAAGACGGCCTCAAGCTGCTGCAACAACAGCGCAGCCAGGGGTTGGACATTCCGGTGCTGATCCTCACCGCGCGGGACTCGGTGACCAACCGCGTCGATGGCTTGCAAGCCGGCGCCGACGATTACCTGCTCAAGCCCTTCGACTTGCGTGAACTCGCCGCTCGCCTGCAAACCCTGTTGCGCCGGGTGGCGGGGCGCAGCGTCAACCTGATCGAACATGGGCGCCTGGCCTACGACCCCAGCAGCCGCGAGACCTTCCTCGGCGGCCAGCCGGTGGATCTGTCCCGGCGTGAACAGGCGTTGTTGCAGGCACTGTTGCACAACAAGGGCCGCGTACTGTCCAGCGAACAGCTCAAGGACAGCGTCTACGGCTTCAGCGACGAACTGGAAAGCAACGCCCTCAACGTGCATATCCACCACCTGCGGCGCAAGTTGGGCAATGGCATCGTGGAAACCGTCAGGGGGCTGGGCTATCGCCTGGGTACGGCTGATGGGGGAGACAACACGCCGTGATGAGCTTGCGTCTGCGCCTGACGTTCAAGCTGGGCGCCGCTTTTGTACTGATCTGGGTGCTGGCGGCCGCCTGGATGCTCAACGACTTGCGCAACCAGATGATGTTTTCCCTCGACCAGCGCCTGGTGGCCTCTGCGCGCATGGTGGCCGGGCTCACCGAGCAGATGCCGGGCCTGGCCAGCGTCAGCGGGGGCGCGCATTTGCGCACCGAACAACTGAATGTGCCGGGTGGCATGGCTTGCCAGGTCAGCTCCTTGCGTGGCGAGATCCTGGCGCGCAGTCATACCACTCCGGAGGAAGGGTTGGAGTCGCGCCGCAGCGGCTTTCGCGACCAGATCATCGACGGCGTGGGCTGGCGCAGTTTTACCCTGTCCCGTGGCGACTTGCTGATCACCACCGCCGACCGCCAGGTGGAGCGTGAAGCCCTCAACCTGTCGATCCTGCTGGCGGCGTCGGTGCCGGTCGGCGTGGCATTGCTGGGCTGCCTGTGCCTGCTGTGGCTGGGCATTGGCCAGAGCCTGGTGCCGCTCAACCGTATGCGGGATGCCCTGATGCGGCGCAGTGTCGACTCCCTCGAGCCTCTGCAGATTCATCCTCTGCCCAGTGAACTCAAGCCGTTGCTCGACACCCAGAACCAACTGCTGCAGCGCATCGCCAAGACCATCGAGCGCGAACGTCGCCTGACCGGTGACGCCGCCCATGAACTGCGCAGCCCGTTGACCGCGATCAAGACCCACCTGCAAGTCGCGCGCATGACCGAGGGCGCGGCCCGCGACCAGTCCCTGGCGCACGCCGAGGAGGGCGCCGATCGCTTGCATCGCACCCTGGAGCAACTGTTGTTGCTGGCGCGGGTGGAGGGCAGCCTGTCGTTTGACGATGGCCTGCAGTCCAGTGCCGAGGAAGTCGCCCGGTTGGCGATCCAGGATGCCAACGCCGGCGACAATTCACGCATTGATCTGATCCTGGCGCCGGATCTTTCCCCTGTTCCAGTGGCAATGCCTGTGGGTCTTGCCGTCGCGGCCTTGCGTAACCTGCTGGACAACGCCTTGCGCCATACCCCGGCCGATACCCGCGTGGAACTGCAGGTGTTTTCTACCTTGAATAATGTGGTGTTCCGCGTGCGTGACCATGGCCAGCAGATCTCCAGCGAAGACCTGCAATACCTCACCCAACGCTTCTGGCGCAATGGCAGCAGCGAAGGCTGTGGCCTGGGCCTGGCGATTGTCCAGGCGATCGTGCAGCGCTGTTCCTGCTCGCTGCACTTCGACAGCCAGCCCGACGGTATGCGGGTTGATCTGGGTATGCCGTTGCGGCGCTGAGCTGCCCTTTTCACGTGGCAAATAATTACCGCCCGCCTGAGGCTCAAGCCTTCAGGATGGCGGTAATTTTTTTGCGCTTGAACGGGCCGAATGAGTCGGCTCGAAATGAAAAGGACTGTTCTTATGTTGGTGATCGACACCAGTTTCCCCGCCAGGGATTTCAACGACCGCCGCGGCGAATCCGTGCAGCAGGTGCTTGTGCACTACACCGCCGCGCCCTTTGCTTCCTCGCTACGCACCCTCACCCAAGATGGCGTCAGCGCTCACTATCTGCTGCCCGATCCCGCTGAACCCAGCTACCGCGCTGCCGGTTATGAAGAGCTGCGGGTGTTTCGCCTGGTGGACGAGGACCAGCGCGCCTGGCACGCAGGCGTGAGCTATTGGGCGGGGAAGGCCGATCTCAACAGCCGCTCGGTGGGCATTGAAATCGTCAACCTGGCGCGGGATGAAGCGGGGGTCTTTACCTTTCCGGAGTACGCACCGGCACAGATTGACCTACTGATTGAATTGCTTCGCGACCTGCTGGAGCGCTATCCGCAGGTGGGCCCCACTGACTGGCTCGGGCATTCGGACGTGGCCTACTGGCGCAAGAGCGACCCTGGGCCTCGGTTGCCCTGGCGTGTGCTGCATGAGGCCGGCATCGGGGCCTGGTTTGATGAATCGAGCCGGGCGATGTACCAGCGCCGCTTTTGTCTCGGCTTGCCGCCGGAGGTCGAAGTGGAGCGGGCGTTTCAGCGTTATGGCTACAAGCCCGCGCAGAATCGCCGGGCCTTTGAACAGCGCACCCGGGCGTTCCAGATGCACTTTCGGCCACGGGATTATTGTGGATTCCTGGATGCAGAGACGTGCGCGATCTTGTATGCCCTGAACGAAAAGTACCGCGGGATTTAATACCGAGCACTGTTCAAATGTAGGAGCGAGCTTGCTCGCGAAAAACGTCAACGATACCGCGGGCTTTCTGGATGAACGCGGCGCCGGGGAGTTTTTCGCGAGCAAGCTCGCTCCTACAATTGGATCTTCATTCATCAGTTAACAACCCTCGTCCCCTAAATCCTTTTCACGCTGAAGCGTCTCCACAACAGGAAATCCGTGCGCATGCCCTTGGGCCAGACGCCAACGGATCGGCAGTTTGGTCACGATCATCAGCGTATTGAGGGATCCACAGATGTCAGTCGCTACCAGCCGTATCGAAGACGCCCCGGTGCAGGCCGCGGAAACGCTCTATCAGTTTGACGAAAGCCCGCTGCTGGCCCGCCAGCGCCAGCAGGAATCCAACGCCCGCAGCTACCCACGGCGCATCCCCCTGGCACTCAAACGCGCCAAGGGCATTTACGTGGAGGACGTCGAGGGGCGCCGGTTCATCGATTGCCTGGCCGGTGCCGGAACCCTGGCGCTGGGGCATAACCACCCGGTGGTGATCCAGGCCATCCAGCAAGTGCTGAGCGACGAACTGCCCCTGCATACTCTGGACCTGACTACGCCGGTCAAGGATCAATTCGTGCAGGACCTGTTCGGTTTGCTCCCGTCGGAACTGGCGCGAGAAGCGAAAATCCAGTTCTGCGGCCCCACCGGCACTGATGCGGTGGAAGCCGCGTTGAAGCTGGTGCGCACTGCTACCGGGCGCAGCACCGTGCTGTCGTTCCAGGGCGGCTATCACGGCATGAGCCAGGGCGCGCTGAGTTTGATGGGCAGCCTGGGGCCAAAGAAACCCTTGGGCGCCTTGCTCGGCAATGGCGTGCAATTCCTGCCATTCCCGTATGACTACCGTTGCCCGTTTGGGCTGGGTGGCGCCGAAGGTGTGCGGGTCAACCTGCATTACCTGGAAAACCTGCTCAACGACCCGGAAGCCGGCGTGCTGTTGCCAGCGGCGGTGATTGTCGAAGTGGTCCAGGGTGAGGGCGGCGTAATCCCGGCGGACCTCGACTGGCTGCGTGGCCTGCGCCGTATCACCGCGCAAGCGGGGGTGGCGCTGATCGTCGATGAGATCCAGAGCGGTTTTGGGCGTACCGGCAAAATGTTTGCCTTCGAACACGCCGGCATCATTCCGGACGTGGTGGTCATGTCCAAGGCGATTGGCGGCAGCCTGCCGTTGGCGGTGGTGGTGTATCGCGACTGGCTCGACACCTGGCTGCCGGGCGCCCATGCCGGGACGTTCCGCGGCAACCAGATGGCGATGGCGGCGGGCTCGGCGGTGATGCGCTACCTCAAGGATCACGACCTGGCAGGCCATGCGGCGACCATGGGCGAGCGCCTGGGCGAACACCTGCGCATCCTGCAGCGCGACTTCCCGCACCTGGGGGATATCCGTGGGCGTGGGCTGATGCTGGGGGTGGAGCTGGTAGACCCGACTGGCACGCCTGATAGTCAGGGCCACCCACCGGTGCATCGCCAGTTGGCGCCGCTGGTGCAGCGCGAATGCCTCAAGCGCGGGCTGATCCTGGAACTGGGCGGGCGCCATGGCAGTGTGGTGCGTTTCCTGCCACCGCTGGTGATCACCGCTGGCGAAGTCGACCAGGTGGCTGAGATTTTCGGGCGTGCCTTGGCGGCGGCCGTGGCCAGCCTGTAATTTTCCAGGCCCTTGGTACGTTTCTACAGATATCGGTGCTGCGCGTGGTGCGCAGCCAGCCTTTGAGCGACGGAGAACAGCAATGACCTCAGTATTTGACCGCGACGACATCCTCTTTCAGGTAGTGGTCAACCATGAAGAACAGTATTCGATCTGGCCCGACTACAAGGCCGTGCCGGAAGGCTGGCGCACCGTGGGCAAGAGTGGCATGAAGAAGGAATGCCTAGCGTATATCGAGGAAGTGTGGACCGACATGCGGCCGTTGAGCCTGCGCCAGAAAATGGATGGCGCGGCCCTCGCCAACTGATTCACCCCAATACACTGTAGGAGCGAGCTTGCTCGCGAAGAACGCAAGAACGCCGCGTTTACCCTGAATAAACGCGGCGTTCTGAAGTTTTTCGCGAGCAAGCTCGCTCCTACAGGGGGGTATGGGTATAGAGGTAATCCGTCGCCAACGACGCCAGCGTCCTCACGCCCACCACCAACGCCGACTCATCCACAAAGAACCCTGGGTTGTGATTCGGTGCCGCCTTGCTCATGTCCTGATCCCTCGGGGTCACCCCCAGGAAGACAAACAGCCCCGGCGCCTCCTTGGCATAGAACGAGAAGTCTTCGGCGCCACCCACCAACGGGCCTTGCACCACATCATCCTGAGCCGCCCAGCGCAGGCTCGGCAGCATTTTCTCGGTCAGCGCCGGATTGTTGATGGTGGGGTCGTACTTCTCGATGATCGTCACTTCGGCCTTGGCGCCACCGCTTTCGGCGATTTTCTCTACGGTTTGACGCACGTCTGCATGCAGCTTCTGGCGGATACCGTAGTCGTAGGAGCGAATGGTGCCGCTCATGTCCACCGACTCGGGGATGATGTTATAGCGGGTGCCACCGTTGATGGTGCCGATGCTCACCACAGAGGGGAATGACGAAATATCGGTACGGCGGCTGACCACGGTCTGCAGGCCGACAATGGTTTGCGCGCCAACGGTGATCGGGTCGATACCGTCCCAGGGACGGCCGGCGTGGGTCTGTTTGCCGAGGATCCTGATGCGCAGGTCATCGGAGCTGGCCAGGGTCGGGCCCGGGCGGTAGGCGATTTGCCCGGCAGGCACACCGGCCCACACATGCAGGCCAAATACCGCATCGGGCTTGGGCGCTTTCATCACGCCTTCCTGCACCATCATCTTCGCACCCCAGGTGTTCTTGCCGTCGGGGATAAAGTCGCTGGGGCCTTCTTCGGCCGGTTGGAAATAAAACACCACGGTGCCGGGCAGGCGCTCGCGCATCCCGGTGAGAATCTTCGCAGTGCTCAGCAGGATAGCGGTATGGGCGTCGTGGCCGCAGGCGTGCATCACGTCGACTTCTTTGCCCAGGTAGGTGCCCTTGGCTTTGGAGGCGAAGGGCAGGTCGGCCACTTCCTTGACCGGCAGCGCATCCATGTCTGCGCGCAGGGCCACGGTCGGGCCGGGCAGGGCGCCTTTCAAGATGGCGACGACGCCAGTGCGGGCCACCCCGGTCTTTACTTCAAGGCCGAGTTCGCGCAACTGTTTGGCGACCAACTCGGCGGTGCGGGTTTCGGTATTGCCCAGTTCCGGATGGGCGTGGATATCGCGGCGGGTTTCCAACAGGCTGGGTTCGAGGATTTTTGCCTGGGCGGCAATGGTTTCCCGGGCACTGTCCTGGCCGCTGCTGGCGGCGATCACTGCACTGCTCGCGACCGCGCCGAGCAGACCCAAAACCCATTGGTGTGTCAGACCGTTCATTCGCATACCAACCTCTCCTTGCTTATTGTTGTGGATCTTTCTCCTGCACGCTGCCGGCAGTCTGCACCTGCACGCTCAAGCGCGGTGTCGCCAGGTCCAGCCCGGCTTCATCCAGGTGCCGCTTGAGCGACAGGTTGAATGCCCGCGACACTTCCCACTGCTTGATCGGCGCGGTCTTGAAGCGTGCGCGCAGGATCGCGCTGCCGGACTCGAAGCTTTCCACGCCCTGGATCTCCAGCGGCGACCAGATATTGCGGCGTTGCAGCGGGTCGTTGCGCATGGCATGGCCGACCTCGCGCATCAGTTTGATCGCGTCGTCGATTTCCATGTTGTAAGGGATCGCCACCCGGAAGATCGCGTAGCCGAACTCGCGGGAGTAGTTCTTGATGCTCTTGATTTCGCTGAACGGGATGGTGTGCACGATGCCGTCGATGTCGCGCAGGCGCACGGTACGGATGGTCAGGCCTTCCACCGTGCCGAGGTGGCCGCCCACATCCACGTAGTCGTCGATGGCCAGGGAGTCTTCGATGATGATGAACAAGCCGGTGATCAAGTCGGCTACCAGCGATTGCGCACCAAAGCCGATGGCGATACCGATCACGCCCGCACCGGCCAGCAGGGGCGTGACGTTCATACCCATGTTCGCCAAGGCCACGATGGCGGCGATGATAAAGATGGTCACGAACAGCACGTTGCGGATCAGCGGCATCATGGTTTGCGCACGCGCGTTGGCCAGGCCTTTGCGCGAACGGGTCAGGGCGTGGTGAATCGCGGTGTCGCTGAGGATCCAGATCAGCCAGGCGAACAACAAGGTCCCACCGAGGCCGAACAGCTTCACGGCTATTTCATGGCCTTCACCTTCGGTAAAGCGAATCATCGACAGGCCCCAGACCCGCAGCCCCAGTTCGATAAAAACCAGCCACACCACCAGGTGCACCAGGGTGTAGACAAAGCCTTTGAGGCGTTCGGAGTACAGCGCGTGGCGTTTGTGCCCGCGTTGCGGCTTGAGAGCGTGGCGGCGCACCAGGCCGTTGATCACCATGCACAACACCAGCAGCACCGTGCACAGCAACGACTGGCGCAGGGCGGTGCTGGTGTCGCCGGCCGACAGGAAGGTGGCGAACAGTGAGATGCCCACCAGCAGAAGAGCCGGGATGTACCAGAAGGTGCCGATGATCGACAGAGTATCGGTGAGGGCGCGGCGGGTCAGTCGGCGCGACAGCGGCTGGTTGCGGATCAGGTGCGCGATGGGTCGGCGGAAACGCAGGATAAACACCCCGGTGGACAACGCCGCCATTACATTGGCCACGGTCGCAGCGGTGTGGGCCAGATGCTGGCCGAGCGCGGCAACCAGGCGCGGGTCGCTCAAGGCTTCGCCGAAGGCGGCAAAACTGCCGATCCACCACAGCGGGCGGAACGCCTGGTGGCGCAGGATATACAAGGCGCGGTGGCGGTGCGGGCCGTCGAGTACGGAGAAGGCAATCACGCAGATTGCCGAGAAACAGGTGCCGACCACCAAGGCATAGGCCAGCACCATGGCCAGGGATTTGCCCAGGGAGGAAGGCAGGGCGTAACTGAGGTAAACCGTAATCACCAAAGCGATCAGCCAGGGGCCCAGCTTGCGCAGGGCAAAGCGCAGCATGTCCCAGGTGCGCGGGTGCTGCGGCAGCTCTTCGGGCAGGCCGAAGCGCTCGCGCACTCGGTGGCTGAGCCAGATCAGCGCAGCGGCCAGCAGGCTCCATACGGCCAGGATCACGGCAAAACCGAAGATGATCGGCAGCCATTCGCTGGCCGGCAACATCAGGGCGGCCAGTTCATCCTTGGCCAGGTCGACTTCATTGGACCAGCGCCCCAGCGGGCTGTCGGCGCCGGAAAACTGCTGCTCAAAGCCCGACAGCGTACTGCCGATCAACCCGAGTACCCCGAGTTCGGCGGCGGGCTGGGCCTTTTGCGTGGCGGCGCGCAGTTTCTTCAGGTCGCTGAGCAACTGGGTGCGTTGCTGGTCGTTTTCCAGGGTTTTGATCACTTCGTCCAGCGACTGCCCCAGGGGCACTTCCGCCTGGGGTTGGGTCTTGCTGGAACCGCCCAGCATCCCGGGCAGGCCCACGGCTTGGGCGGGCATCACTGGCAGCAGCGTGAGCAGGGCGATCAGCAGGTAGCAGGGCAGGGCAAACAGACGGGAGAACACGAGGCGGTCAACCTTGAAAACGACGAATTGACCGAGTGTACGAGGCCGCTATGCCCAATGCGAGCGCATTTGTCACTGCGCCAGTTTGGCGAGGATCTTGTAGAGCACGGTGCCGAGGATCAACAGCATGCCGATCCACATGCCAAACACGCCCAGAGGCTTGTCGCGAAAGTTGAAGCCGACCGCGAGCATGATCATGCCGATCACGATGGGGATCAGCATGGCGTGGAATGAGGACATTGAGATCATGGCGAGGGGCGGCCTTGTGGGACTGGAAGTTCTGACAAGTCTAGGCCGGATTGGCAGAAGTGCAGTTGATGTGAGTCAGATAGCCTTATATCTGTTTGGAAACCCATCGCGGGCAAGCCCGCTCCCACACTGAAATGCATTCACAGATCAAATGTGGGAGCGGGCTTGCCCGCGATGGGCGCGCCTGGGTCTCAGGGTAAATCGCGACTGGCGTAGAACGCCCCCAGCACCTTGACCAGATGCGCCAGGTCATGGCTGCCACACAGCTCGCGGATGGAGTGCATGGCAAAGGTCGGCAAGCCGATGTCCACGGTGCGCACGCCCAGGTGGCTGGCGGTGATGGGGCCGATGGTCGAGCCGCAGCCCATGTCGCTGCGTACCACGAAGCTTTGCACTGGCACTTCCTGGGCCATGCACAGGTGGCGGAAGAACCCGGCGGTTTCGCTGTTGGTGGCGTAGCGCTGGTTGCTGTTGACCTTGATCACCGGGCCGGCGTTGAGTTTCGGGCCGTGGTTGGCGTCGTGTTTCTCGGCGTAGTTGGGGTGCACACCGTGAGCGTTATCTGCCGACACCAGCAGGGATTTCTGGATGGTGCGTACGAATTCTTCACCTTCGGGCAACAGGCGACGCAGGGTCTGTTCCAGCATCGGGCCATCGGCACCGCAGGCCGAGCAGGAGCCGACTTCTTCGTGGTCGTTGCACACCAGCACGCAGGTTTCATCGGTGTCGCTGGTGAGCAAGGCTTGCAAACCGGCGTAGCACGACAGCAGGTTGTCCAGGCGCGCACCGGCAATGAAGTCGCCATTGAGGCCGATCACGGCGGCACTTTGGGTGTCGTAGAAACTCAGCTCGTAGTCGAGCACCACATCGGCATTCAAACCATGCTCGCGGGCCAACTGTTCGGTGAGCACGGCGCGAAAGTCCACGCGCTCGTCACCGGCAAACTGCGCCAGGATCGGCGGCAGCTCGGTCTGGGCATTGATTGCCCAGCCCTGGTTGGCTTCACGGTTGAGGTGAATGGCCAGGTTGGGAATGATGGCGATCGGCAGCTTGAAGTCGATCAGTTGGCTCTCGACCTTGCCATCGCGGCGGAAGGTAACACGGCCTGCCAGGGACAGGTCGCGGTCGAACCAGGGCGCCAGCAGCGCGCCGCCGTAGACTTCCACGCCCAGTTGCCAGAAGCCGTGGCGTTGCAGCTCCGGCTGGGGCTTGACCCGCAGGCACGGGCTGTCGGTGTGGGCGCCGACCATGCGGATACCGTCCTGCAGCGGCGATTGGCGGCCGAGCTTGAAGGCGATGATCGAGGAATCGTTGCGGGTCACGTAGTAGCGACCGTTGGCCTCGGTGGCCCAGGTTTCGCGCTCGTCGAGACGCTGGTAACCGGCCGCTTCCAGGCGTTGGGCCAGGGCGGCAGTGGCATGAAAAGGAGTAGGGGAGGCCTTGAGGAAGTCGATCAGGCCTTGATTCAACGCTTCGCGCATAAATAGCTCCAGACAGCAGTGGCGAGAGTTTACCGTATTGGCCAGATATTTGGAGTGAGCGTGCATGGCTGAGAACCACATCAAACCCTGTGGGAGCTGGCTTGCCTGCGATAGCGGTCTTTCTGTGCCAGATGTATTGGCTGGCACGCCGATATCGCAGGCAAGCCAGCTCCCACATTTGACCGCATCAGCCCTTCAAAAAGGCGCAGGGCACTCGAAGCGCAGGCGCTCGCCGCTTTGCGGATGGGTGAAGCTGAGCATGCTTGCATGCAGGCACAGGCGCGGCCACGCGGCCAGGGCTTGTTCATGGGCGTACAAACCATCGCCCAGCAACGGATGCCCGATGGACAACATATGCACGCGCAACTGGTGTGAGCGCCCAGTGATGGGTGTCAGCTCTACGCGGCACCAGTCGCCGCAACGCTCCAGCACTTTCCAGAAGGTCAGGGCATGTTTGCCGAACTCATGGTCGACAACGTGGCGGGGCTTGGTCGGCGGGTCATAGCGCAGGGGCAGGTCGATGCTGCCGCTGTCCAGTGCCGGTTGGCCCCAGGCCAGGGCGGTGTAGGCCTTTTCTGTTTCGCGGTCGTGAAACTGACGGGACAGTTCGCGGTGGGTATCCGCGTCCCGGGCCAGCAGGATGATCCCCGACGTTTCCCAGTCCAGGCGATGAACGATGCGGGCTTCTGGGTAGCCGTTTTCCTGCAGGCGAGTGATCAGGCAGTCCTTGTTGTCGTCGGCGCGACCAGGCACCGAGAGCAGCAGGGTCGGCTTGTTCACCACCAGGACAGCGTCGTCCTGATGCAGGATGTGGATATTGGACAGCGGCATTAAACAGCCTCGTAACAAACGCCAACGGCGGCTCCACTGACGGCCCCCTCACCCTGTAGGAGCGAGGGGGCCGTCAGTGGAGCCGCCGTGGCGACCGCCCTTTCGATCAACGATCGGGCAGGGTGATATTGAGTTCCAGAATCGAGCAGCTGCCGTCATTTTCCAGGGCGACATGCACGTCATCGTTGCCGATATTGACGTACTTGCGGATCACCTCGACCAGTTCCTTCTGCAAGGCTGGCAGGTAATCCGGCGTGCTGCGTTGGCCGCGTTCGTGCGCCACGATGATCTGTAGACGCTCTTTCGCTACCGACGCGGTACTTGGCTTTTTGTTGGCGCGAAAGAAGTCGAGAAATTTCATTGTTTAGTTGCCTCCAAAGATACGCTCGAAGAATCCCTTCTTCTTGACATCGAGGAAGCGGTGTTCCACGGTCTTGCCCAGCAAGCGATCAACTGCATCGCTGTACGCCTGGCCGGCGTCGCTCTGGTCGTCGAGAATCACCGGTACGCCCTGGTTGGATGCCTTCAGGACGGCCTGGGATTCCGGAATCACGCCCAGCAGGGTCACGGCGAGGATTTCCTTCACGTCTTCAACACCCAGCATTTCGCCGTTGTTGACGCGCTCCGGGTTGTAGCGGGTGAGCAGCAGGTGCTCCTTGATCGGGTCCTGGCCTTCTTCGGCGCGCTTGGACTTGCTGGCCAACAGGCCGAGCATGCGGTCCGAGTCACGTACCGAGGAGACTTCCGGGTTGGTTACCACGATGGCTTCGTCGGCGAAGTACATCGCCAGGTGAGCACCGGTTTCGATACCAGCCGGGGAATCGCAGACCACGTATTCGAAGGTTTCCTTGAGCTCGGCGAGGACTTTGCCGACGCCTTCTTTGGTCAGCGCGTCTTTGTCACGGGTCTGGCTGGCAGCCAGCACGTACAGGTTCTCAAGGCGCTTGTCCTTGATCAGGGCCTGTTGCAGGTTGGCTTCGCCGTTCACCACGTTGACGAAGTCATACACCACGCGACGCTCGCAGCCCATGATCAGGTCAAGGTTACGCAGACCGACGTCGAAGTCGACGATGACTGTCTTGTGGCCGCGCAGAGCGAGGCCGGTACCGATAGCGGCGCTGGTGGTGGTCTTACCCACACCACCCTTGCCGGATGTAACCACGAGAATCTTGGCCAAGGTGTTTCACCCCTAAGGAAAAAGGACTTTCGGTCCCTGAAAAACATCTCTTGGAACTCGCCGCAGGCGGACAGCCTTTGCAGGAAAAAGACGGGGTTTCCATGGGGAAACACCAACTTCCAAAAAGTCCTACACAAGTCTTGCCGGTTTCGCTTTGCTATCAGAGTCTAGAGATGCTTGGAAAATGCGGCAGTATCCGTTAAAGACGGATGATGTTCAACACATCGCCCGACAGGTTGACCTGTACCGAAGCGCCCCACAGTGGATCGCGGCGCAAATCTTCGGAAACCTTGTACTGACCCGCGATAGAAACCAGCTCGGCGGTCAACTGCTGGCAAAAAATACGTGCCTTGGTATCACCCTTGATGCCGGCCAGGGCGCGTCCGCGCATCGGGCCGTATACATGGATGTTGCCATCGGCAAGAAGTTCCGCCCCCGGGCTGACCGAGGAAACCACCACAAGGTCGCCGCCCTGGGCGTAAATCTGCTGCCCGCCGCGTACCGGCGAGGTGATGATCTTTGTAGGCCTGATCGCAGGCTCCGGTGGTTTTTCCGGTTTTTTCTTTTCTTCGCCGACCAATGGTTCCAGAGGGCGCTCACGGGCGCCGGACGGTGGCAGTACTGGCAGTTCAATGGCGATGGCGGCGGCAATGTCTTCGATGCGGCTGGCGCGAATCGCCAGTGTGCGCAGGCCATGGGAACGGCATACACGCATCAGGCCGGGCAAATCAATCACTCCCTGGCCAGCCGGCAGCTTGTCCAGCGCCAGCACCAGCGGGGCGTTGTTGAAGAAGTTCGGCGCCAGGGCGACCTTGGCGGCCAGTTGGCGGTCCAGGGCGTCGAGGTCATTGCGGGCCAGTTCCAGCACGGTAATGGCGAGCATGCTGCCTTTTAGCTGGAACACGGGATCTTGGTCTAGCGGTTCGGTTTGGCTCATGGTCGGCGAAAGCGGCTTGTCACGAAAAGTGTCGAGACTTATAACGAGAACACTCACCCGCCGCAAGCCGAGTCGAACCGTTGTAGAATGCGCGGCCCTTGTCTTTACCGGAATCTGTAATGGATCGCCCGCGTTTTCGAGCTGTATTTCTTCACCCGCGTTTTTGGCTGCTATGGCTGGGGCTCGGCCTGCTGTGGCTGGTCACTCAATTGCCGTATCGGGCGCTGTTGACCATTGGTCGCCTGCTGGGCGCGGGCATGTACCGCGTGGCAGGTGATCGTCGCCGCATCGCGGCGCGCAACCTAGAGCTGTGCTTCCCGGAAAAATCCGTCAAGGAACGCAAACGCCTGCTCAAGGAAAACTTCGCTTCCACCGGCATCGCCTTCTTTGAAATGGCCATGAGCTGGTGGTGGCCCAAGCCGCGCCTGGCGCGCCTGGCCCATGTCGAAGGGCTGGAGCACCTCACGCAGGCGCAGTTGGACGGCAAGGGCGTGATCCTCATGGCGCTGCACTTCACCACCCTGGAAATCGGCGCGGCGCTGCTGGGGCAGAAGCACACCATTGACGGCATGTACCGCGAACACGGCAACCCGCTGTTCGACTTTATCCAGCGCCGTGGCCGTGAACGCCACAACCTCGATTCCCTGGCCGTGGAGCGCGACGACGTGCGCGGCATGCTCAAGCTGCTGCGCGCCGGCCGGGCCATCTGGTACGCACCGGACCAGGACTACGGCGCCAAGCAAAGCATCTTCGTGCCGTTGTTCGGCATCCAGGCTGCTACCGTTACCGCTACCAGCAAATTCGCACGCCTGGGCAAGGCGCTGGTGGTGCCGTTTACCCAGGAGCGCCTGGCTGACGGCAGCGGTTACCGCCTAGTGATCCATCCGCCGCTGACCGACTTCCCGGGTGAAACCGACGAGATCGACTGCCTGCGCATCAACCAGTGGGTCGAAGCCTCGGTGCGCGAATGCCCCGAGCAATACCTGTGGACCCATCGCCGCTTCAAGAGTCGGCCGCCGGGTGAGCCCAAGCTGTACGAAAAGCGCCGTCGATAACCCTGCTGTCATTTTAGGAGCGAGCTTGCTCGCGAAAAACCCAATAACACCGCGTTCACCTAGGATGTACGCGTAATCATTGGCGATCTTCGCGAGCAAGCTCGCTCCTACAGTGATATGACGTTGATAAGCCCAACTTTTCGCCACATGGAGTGACGCAATGCGCCCAGTTGAACCGGTCACAGGCTTGATTCTTTCCGGCGGTGGGGCGCGAGCGGCTTATCAGGTGGGGGTGCTGGCGGCGATTGCCGAATTGCTGCCGCCAGGGGCGCCGAATCCTTTTCCGGTGATCGTCGGCACCTCCGCCGGCGCCATCAATGCGGTGAGCCTGGCCAGTGGGGCCAGTGACTTCTGCGCGGCTGTCCAACGGCTGACAGCGTTCTGGCAGGGCTTTCGCAGCCATCAGGTGCTGCGCAGCGATTGGCCGGGGGTGATACGCCAGGCCGGTCGCTTCCTGATCCACAGCCTGTTGGGCCTGGGCGCCCAGGTGCCGGTGGCGTTGCTCAATAGCTCCCCCCTGCGTGACTTGCTGCAAGCGCGTTTGAACCTGGACGGCATCGACGAGGCTATCCGCCGCAAGCACTTGCAGGCGGTGGCGGTGACGGCCTTTGGTTATGAGTCCGGGCAAGCGGTGACCTTCTATCAGGGCGGCGGCACCATCGATGCCTGGTTGCGTCATCGGCGCATTGGGGTACCGAGCCAACTGACGGTAGAGCACCTGTTGGCAAGCTCCGCGATTCCGCTGTTGTTCGCTCCGATCAAACTTGACGAAGAGTACTTCGGCGATGGCGCAGTGCGGCAGTCCGCGCCCATCAGCCCGGCCTTGCACCTGGGGGCCAGCCGCGTATTGGTCGTCGGTGTGAGCGGCAACCCAAGGGGCAATGAAGCCTCGACGCAACGCACCTACACCGGCCAGCAACCGACCCTGGCGCAAATCGGCGGGCACATGCTAAACAGCACGTTCATTGATAGCCTGGAAAGCGATATCGAACTGCTGGAGCGCTTGAACCAGTTCAGCCGCGTCGTGCCTGCGGATGCGGCGGTGCAGGGCCTGGCGCCGGTAGAGGTGTTGGTGATTGCCCCCAGCCAGCCCATCGATGAAATCGCCGCGCGACATCGCCAGGAATTGCCGGCGGCGTTGCGTGTGTTTTTACGGGGGCCTGGGGCAACCAAGACCAGCGGGGCAGGGGTGTTGAGTTATCTGTTGTTCGAGGCGGGGTATTGCAGCGAGTTGATCGAACTGGGGCGCAAGGATGCGCTGGCCAAGCGCGAAGAAATCACCCGTTTCCTGGGCCTGACGTGAACCTTTGTAGGAGCGAGCTTGCTCGCGAAAAACCTGAGAACGCCGTGTTTATTCAGCATGAGCGCGGTGATCTTGAGTTTTTCGCGAGCAAGCTCGCTCCTACACAGGGCCGTCAGAAGTGGTATTTGACCAGGAAGCTTGCTGTGTCCTGAGTCGTTTTGAATGCCCCCGAATCCTCAATCCCGTACTTGTTCTTCCAGTAGTCGTATTCAAAACCCACATACAACTGCTTGTCGCCCCAATGCAGCGCCTTGCCCAAGTCGTATTTGACCTGCGGGTTGAAGTGCAGGTTGGCGTGATAAGTGCCGCGGGCGTTCTTGTCGTTATCCACCACCCAGTCCATGAAACCGTCGATCAGCACGTCGGAATTACCCACGGGAATGGTGTACGACCAGACCGGAGTGATCTGCCACACGCCGTCACCCGGACGATTGCCCTCGGTCTGGCGCTGGTAGAAGTTCAACTGGAAGTAGTCGAAACCGGGGATGTTCAAGTCGAATGCCGGACCCAGCAGGTAGGACTCGTTATCGCCCTCGCCGAACTCATAGGTGAAGGCCAGCAGCACGTCCTTGATCGGGCCGAACGACAGGTCCTTGTCCAGGATCTTGCCGAACGACAAACGCGGGCTGAACTCGCCGTAGTAAGTATTCGGGCCGACATTGCCGTCTTCCTTGCCGTTGTAAAAGATACGGTCGAGGAAGAAGAAGTTGTCGCCGTACTTCCATGCGTCGGCATGTTCGAAGGTGACGGTTTGCTGGATCTGCGGGTTGACGGTAAAGCTCTTGCCCCACAGATAAGTCAGGCTGTTGTTTTGCCACTGCAACAAGTCACTGGCTACGGCCTGGCCACCGGCCAACAGTGATCCAGCCAGCATCAGGCCTTTGAACATAGGTTTCATTCGGTTGCTCCCGAGTTAAAATTTTATGGTTTTTCTTCTACGCAGGCGCTCTGGTGTGGCGCCTTTTGGTTCGCTGCAAAAATCGTCTATTCGGTCAGCTTTGATGCTTTTAGCAAGAGCTGCGCCAAGGTGCTGAAAAAGCCAAAAAAATCCCCGTCGGCTGCAGCGGATGCAGTCGAATTCAGGGGACTTTTGTGCACTTTGGCAGCAAACATCAGGCCGGGATAAGTTGGCCTTGAGGTCAGCTTTTACATTCGCTGTTTTTTTTTGAGTCGATTCGAGCGGGCGCGGAGAATACTGGCTCCCAGGCCTGGGCTCAAGTGCGCTGTAACAGAGCGCGAGGGGCAAGAATGGGGCGCGGCGTGTGGCCGGCCCCATGTCAAGGTTGTGCATGTGGGGGTTCCCTGTTTGTTGTTATTTTTGTACTAACAAAGGAATCAATGCGTATGCGCGACTTCGGGGCGCTCAGCGCCGCCGAGGATGTTGAACAGGATGTTCAGCGACAGCGCGCTGAGGGTGGCCATGGCGATGCCGCTGTGGGTAATCGGGCTCATCCACAACGGCAGCTGTGCGAAGAACTCCGGGCGTACCACGGGGATCAGGCCCATGCCGATGCTCACCGCCACCAGCAACTGGTTACGGCGGTCGGCGATGTCGGCTTCCTGCAGAATCTTGATCCCGGTTGCCGCCACCATCCCGAACATCGCAATCGCCGCGCCGCCGAGTACCGCAGGTGGAATTGAAGCCACCAGATAGGCCGCCTTGGGCAACAGGCTGAGCACGATCAAGAACGCGCCGGCCATGAGCGTGACCGAGCGGCAGCGCACGCCGGTCATCTGCACCAGGCCGATATTCTGCGCGAAGGAGGAGTGGGTAAAGGTGTTGAAGAAGCCGGCAAAGAACGACGCGCCGGCATCACACAACAGGCCGCGTCGCAGCATCTTCGGCGTGACCTCCTGGCCGGTGATCTTGCCTAGGGCGAGGAACATGCCGGTGGACTCGACAAAAATGATCACCACCACCAGGCACATCGACAGGATCGGCGCCAACTCGAACTTGGGCATGCCAAAGTGCAACGGCGTCACGACCTGCACCCACGGCGCCTGCGCCAGGCCACTGAGGTCGACCATGCCGATCACACCACATAGCGCGTAACCCAGGCCCATGCCGATCAGTACCGAGATGTTCACCCAGAAGCCGCGCATGAAGCGGTTGATCAGCAAGATCGTGGCCAGTACCAGGGCGGCAATCGCCAGGTAGACCGGCGAGCCAAACGTGGCGGCGGCGCTGCCCCCGCCGGCCCAGTTCACCGCCACGGGAAACAGCGAAAGGCCGATGGCGGTGATCACCGTACCGGTCACCAGCGGCGGGAAAAAGCGCACCACCTTGGACATGAACGGTGCGATGAGCATGCCGAAGAACCCGGCGGCGATGGTCGCGCCGAAGATGCCCTGCAAACCGATGCCGGGCATGCCGGCCATGGCGACCATGCTGCCCACGGCGGCAAAACTGGCGCCCATCATCACCGGCATGCGGATGCCCATGGGGCCGATGCCGAACGACTGCACCATGGTGGCGATACCGGCCACCAGGAGGTCGGCGTTGATCAGAAAGGCGATTTCTTCACGGCTCAAGCCGGCGGCCTGGCCAATGATCAGGGGCACGGCGACAGCACCGCCGTACATCAGCAAGACGTGTTGCAGGCCTACCAGGATCAGTTGCAAGAGGGGCAGCCGCACCATGGCGGGCGCGGCAGGAGTCTGCGTTTCTAACTGGGACATGCAACACCTCGAATCTTTTTATTTTTGTGTTGTTTGGCATTCAATTGCCGGATGAAACTTAATCTTCAAACCATCACTGATCTCCCTTGTGGGAGCTGGCTTGCCTGCGATGGCGGTGTGTCAGTCACCGAAAATGTTGGTGATCTGCCGCTATCGCAGGCAAGCCAGCTCCCACATGGGAACGGTGTGAAACAGTCAGTTGGTACGGGCCCCCTGATTAATCCAGGTGCCGATCAAATCCCGTTCCTGCTGGGTCATCTGGGTAATGTTGCCCAGCGGCATGATCTGGCTGGCCACGGCCTGCGCTTGAATCCGCGCCGCCTGCTGCTGGATCTGTGCCGGTGTGTCGAACATCACCCCAGCCGGTGCCGTACTGAACAGCGGGCTGGTGGGCTTGGCCGAATGGCACACGGTGCAGCGTTGTTCGATCACGTGGTGCACCTGGCCGAAGTCCGTGGTGGCCTGGGCCGGTGCCGGTTCAGCGGCGGGTGCGGCAGGCGCGGCCGGTTTCAAGCCACCGCCCAGTGCGGTTTCTGGCAGGGGTTGGTACTCGATGGCAGCCGGTGCCTTGGCAATCGGTTCAGCCGGCTTGGGCCCGGTCACGTAGGCCAGGCTGATCATCGCCAAGGCGCCTACGGGCAAGGTCCACGCATACTTCTGGCTGTCATGCCGGGTGTTGAAATAATGGCGCACCAACACTGCTGCCACCGCGATACCGGCCAGGATCAGCCAGTTGTATTGGCTGCCATAGGTGCTCGGGAAGTGGTTGCTGATCATGATGAACAGCACCGGCAAGGTGAAGTAGTTGTTGTGGCGTGAGCGCAGCAGACCTTTGGCCGGCAGCGCCGGGTCGGGCGTGCGATTCTCGGCGATGGCCGCCACCAGCGCGCGTTGGGCCGGCATGATGATACGGAACACGTTACCTACCATGATCGTGCCGATCACCGCACCCACGTGCAGGTAGGCACCGCGGCCGCTGAACACCTTGCTGAAGCCGTAAGCCGCCGCAATCAACAGCACGAACAGGATCAAGCCGAGCAGGGCAGGGCGTTTGCCCAGGGCCGAGTCGCAGAGGAAGGAGTAGATGAACCAGCCGGCGAACAGTGAACCGATGCCCAGCAACACGCCTTCGGTGCCGCTGAGGCTGCTGCCGGGGGCGAGCAGGTACAGCGTCGGGTTGAGGTAGAACACCACGCACAGCAGCGCGACGCCCGACATCCAGGTGAAATAGGCTTCCCATTTGAACCAGTGCAGGTTGTCCGGCATGGTCGGCGGGGCCAGTTTGTATTTTTCCAGGTGGTAGATACCGCCACCGTGGATCGCCCACAAGTCACCGGCCAGGCCGTTCTTGGGGTTGACGCGATTAAGGTTGTTTTCCAGCCAGACGAAGTAGAAAGAAGCGCCGATCCAGGCGACGCCAGTGATCATGTGAACCCAGCGCACGCTCAGGTTCAGCCATTCCAACAGATGTGCTTCCACAGTCTTTACCTCTCGCCTGTCACCCTTGTTGTCGGGTGATCAGACCTTCTCTTATTGGTGGGGGGCGAGGATCAAACGCTCATCCTCTTTGAAAAAATGCTCATCGCAGTTATTGCCTGTGCCACTGCGATCAACCACCAGGAAGTCATCCCGCTTTTCGATCGTCAGCACCGGGTGGTGCCAGACGCCGCGATGGTAATTAATGCCCTGCCTGCCGTTGGTGACGAAGGCGCGGACCAAGCCCGATACAGGTTCATCGCCAAGTGGCGCGACCACGATCAGAAAGGGGTTGCCGAGCAGCGGAATGAAAGCCTGGCTGCCCAGCGGGTGTCTCTCCAGCATGCACACGGTCAGCGGCATGTCCTGCGCGTCGGCGCGGAAGATGCTGATGATGGCGTGGTCTTCCGGCTTCGCGGTGTCGACCGTGGCCAGTTTGTGAAAGCGCATGGTCGACCCGTTGTTGATCATGAAGTGATCGCTGCCGTCGGTTTCGATAACGTCTCCGAAGGGGGCGAAGGCTTCTTTGGTCAGGGGTTCGATCATCAGTGTGCGCATGGCTGTCTTCTTGTCTTGTCTATAGATCGTTCCCACGCTCTGCGTGGGAACGCTGCCCTGGACGCTCTGCGTCCGCTGTGTGACGCGGAGCGTCACGGGGTGCATCCCCACGCAGAGCGTGGGGACGATCGGGTGTTATTTGGCGACCTTGCCCAGGACGCGCAGGCGACTCACACCACCATCCGGGAACACGTTCAAGCGGATGTGGGTAATCGGCCCCAGCGCCTTGATCTGCTCGGCGAAGGTGTGTTCGGCGTGCATTTCCAGCTTCTGCGCCGGCAGCAGTTCGCGCCAGAACAGCGACTGGGTTTCGATCTGGCTGTCGGTGCCGCCTTTCACGAAGGCGCCCTGGATCGAGCAGGTGTCCGGGTAGTTGCCCTTGAAGTGCAGGGTGTCCACCACGATTTTCTCGATCTCGCCCGGGTGGCCCAGGGCGACGATCACCCAGTCATTGCCTGGCGTGCGACGACGTGCGGTTTCCCAGCCATCGCCCATGTTGATGCCGCGGCCCGGGTTGAGGATGTTGCTCATGCGGCCGAAGTGTTCGTCGGAACAGGCCAGGGCACGACCGCCATTGAGCGCGGCAGCCAGGTCGACCTGTTCGTTGTCGCCCACCGAAGACCAGTCGCGGAACGGCACGCCGTACACACGCAGACGGGCCACGCCGCCATCCGGGTAGATGTTGAAGCGCAGGTGGCTGAACGCCTGGTCGTTGTTGATCTCGTGGTAGTGGTGGCTGTTGCCTTGCAGCTCGACGGCTGACAGCACTTCCACCCACTGGGTGTTGGCATCCGGCTCGCCCGAGGCCAGGAAGCAGGCTTCCAGGGAAGCCGACGGCGGGAAGTTGCCGGTGAAGAATGAAGTGTCGATGTCCACGCCTTTGATCGAACCCGGCACGCCCAGGCGGATCACCGCACTGTCGTAGCCTTCGAAGCGCTTGCGGCGTGACTCCCAGCCGTCCATCCACTTGCCGTTGTCATCGAAAACGCCCTCCTTCCACACGGCCGGGGTCGGCTGGAACAGGCGGTTGGCGTCAGCGAACCAGTCATCGGTCACCGAGATGATCTTGGTACCCAGGCGGGCGTCGGCCAGGTTGACGAACTTTTCGAAAGGTACGGCGTAAGCTTTCATTCTTCTTGTCTGCCTTAGATAGAGTGGCTGGGGATGGACTGCTAGAGGGTCAGTAAGCGGAACAACGCGATCTTGTTGATCTCGTCCAGCGCGCACTTGAACTCGGTGTCTGCCGAGTTGTGGATGCGCGTTTCGAAAGCGGCGAGGATCTGATGCCGGTTGCTGCCTTTTACCGCCATGATGAAGGGAAACTTGAACTTGGCTTTGTAGGCCTCATTCAGCTCGGTGAAGCGAGAAAACTCTTCGGCCGTGCATTGGTGAATACCCGCGCCCGCTTGTTCATCGGTGCTGGCTTGGGTCAGTTGGCCCTGGACGGCAGCTTTTCCGGCCAGGTCCGGGTGAGCATTGATCAGCGCCAGTTGCGAGGCGTGATCAGCACTCAACAGGATATCGCTCATGCGCTGGTGCAGGGTTTCGATCTGGTCGATCGACGCGTCCTGGCCCAGGTCGAAGGCCTTTTCGGCCACCCATGGCGAGTGTTCGTAGATATCGGCAAAGGCCTGGACGAAGGCGTCGCGGCTCAAGGTCGAAGGTTTCAGGGTCTGGAACGCAGTCATTTCGCTGCTCCCGGGAAAGGGTGGGTTTGGTGCCAGTGACGGGCGATGTCCACGCGGCGGGTGAACCACACATGGTCATGGCTTTTGACGTATTCAATAAAGCGCTTGAGCGAGGCCAGGCGTGCCGGGCGACCGATCAGGCGGCAATGCAGGCCGATCGATAGCATCTTCGGCGCTTCGGCGCCTTCTGCGTACAGCACGTCGAAGGCATCCTTGAGGTACTCGAAAAAGTCATCGCCCTTGTTGAAACCCTGCACCTGGGTGAAGCGCATGTCGTTGGTGTCCAGGGTGTAGGGGATTACCAGGTGCGGCTTGCCGTTCGGGGTGTTGGGTTCCCAGTAGGGGAGGTCGTCGTCGTAGGTGTCGCAGTCGTACAGAAAGCCACCTTCCTCCATCACCAGGCGACGGGTGTTGGGGCCGGTGCGGCCGGTGTACCAGCCCAATGGGCGTTCACCGGTAAGTTCGGTGAGGATGCGGATTGCTTCGAGCATGTGCTCGCGCTCCTGGGCCTCGTCCATGTACTGGTAGTCGATCCAGCGGTAGCCGTGGCTGCAAATCTCGTGGCCGGCGGCGACCATGGCGCGGATCACATCCGGATGCCGCTGGGCGGCCATGGCCACGGCGAAGATGGTCAGCGGGATGTCGAATTCTTTGAACAACTTGAGGATGCGCCACACACCGGCACGGCTGCCGTACTCGTACAGCGACTCCATGCTCATGTTGCGCTCGCCTTGCAGCGGTTGCGCCGAGACCATTTCCGAGAGGAAGGCTTCGGACTCTTTGTCACCGTGCAAAATGTTGCGCTCGCCGCCTTCTTCGTAGTTGAGTACGAACGACAGCGCAATGCGTGCCTTGCCCGGCCAGTGGGGGTGAGGAGGGTTACTGCCGTAACCGATCAGGTCGCGTGGGTAGTCAGCGCTCACTGCAGTCTTCCTTCTTGTTCGTGGTAGCAGGTGTGTGTGGCGTCCGGGCAGTGGAATGACTGAGTGGCGTCACAGCGATGAGTGATTGTATACAACTTATTGCAAACTTTGTAAGCCCGCATTTCTGCATTTTTTCTGAACGGGCTCTCTACGGGTCTCTGCAAGAAACTTGCCTGAGTGGTCAGGTTAAGATCAAAAAGCCCACTGTAGGAGCGAGCTTGCTCGCGAATAACCTGAGGGCGCCACTTTTCATCCTGGGAGCCCGCGTTATCGTTGGCGTTTTTCGCGAGCAAGCTCGCTCCTACAGGGGATTGAAGCGCTGTGAAATTTATTGTGTACAATTTTCTTTGAAAATGTCTTAATCAGCCATCGCCGGCTTTTTCACTGCCCTGAAAGAGTGCGGGTTTCTCTATGACTGACTTCGGGAGGCGCATAAAAGCCATGGGACGTTTGACCACACACGTTTTGGACGCCGCGCACGGTTGCCCCGGCAGCGCAATCAAGGTCGAGCTGTACCGCGTCGAAGGTGCGCAGCTTGAGCTGGTCGCTACCGCCACCACCAACAGCGACGGCCGCTGCGATGCGCCGCTGTTGCAAGGCGACGATTACCGCAGCGGTGTCTACCAGCTGCAATTCAACGCCGGCGATTACTACCGCGCCCGTGGCGTGCAGCTGCCGGAGCCGGCTTTCCTGGATGTAGTGGTACTACGCTTTGGCATCAGCGCCGAGCAAGAGCATTACCATGTACCCCTGTTGATTTCGCCTTACAGCTATTCCACCTATCGCGGTAGCTGAGTCGTCACCTCGCTTCATACCCCCAAATGCTCTTCGTTGGTTTCGCCCGCGCACACTGCGGGCTTTTTTTCGCCCGTGGTGTGTTCAATTATCTAACGCCTTTTGAGCCGCGACGCTGCCTAGGCTGGTGTTTGTCCTTCCATCAAGAAGAAAGCACCATGACTTCAGCCATCGGCAACATCTATTCAGATGATCCGGATATCACTGCCGAACGCGTGCAGCAGATGCGCGATCAACTGACTCGGCGCATCAACACTCATCCCCAGCCCGGCCGCCTGATCAACCAGCTCGCGGAGGCCGACCGGCGGTGTTTCCAGTCGACCAGAGTGCTCGCCCGCTTGATAGGTCATGCGCCCCGGGTTCTGGGAGTGATTCGTGCCGCGCTGCGCAAGGAATTTGAAATTGACCCCGACAGCCTGCTGTTTACCCAGGCGGCATTGCCGGGGGCGGCCGCCAAAGTTGACAGTTTGACCGACCGGGCGCTGCTGTCGCTGGCATTGCCTTCGGTACCGGACAACCTCAATCAATTCACCTCCTTGAGTGTCAAGGGCGATCCAAACCGTCGGCTGCCGTATACGCCTTTGCAGGTGTTGCGACGCATGATCGCGATGAACCTGCTGGAGCGGCTGCCTCAAGCGGTAACGGAATATTGGCAGGCCTTGGCGCATGGATCGTGGCACACACGTCAGGAACGCTGGGCTGAATCATACGCCGCAGCTTTTGCCGAGCAGGCTTTCATGGCACGGCAACTGGATGAGATTTCCATTGCGGGAATGACCCTGGTCCAGCAATTGGTGGATGCCCCCGACACCGAGGCGCGCCAGCGCGCCGGGGGCAGTTGGGCCAGCGTGCGGGTAAGCCAATTGATGTGGCCAGGCTTGCCTGCAGTCGCGATTCCCGGGGCACTGCATATTTATCGAGACGGCGACCCCGAGGGTGCGCCGCATGTGATTTACCTGCCGGGCGTGGCCCGCCATTTTTACGAGTACCCGTCGTTCTTCTCGCTTCAATGCGGCCTGTTGGCGTTGACCAGTCAGACGCTGTTCGATGAACTCTGGCAATGCTTGCCACTAAAGCGTCGTCACCAATTATGCCGACCCGATCACCTGAGCCCAGCCTCCGTTGTCGTGCGTGGCGCGGCGGTGACGGAGGATGCGTTGGCTCTGAGCGCCCGGGCGTTGCTGGATGGCCAGTGGGCGAATGAGTTGGCCTGCGCGCTGGCGATCAATCACGCGCATGTGTTCGCTGCAAGCAGGCCGCGGCCTGAAACGTTGTCGGCCACGGCCTTTCTCCGTTCGATCGAGCAAGCTCGCAAACGGCTGGCAGGCAGCGCCCGGCTGCACAACGTGTGCGACCAATTACTTATCTGGGACCGGCAGCGACGGGAGCCAGAAATCCTGTTTGCCAGTGCGATGCCCGAGCTGGCCCGGCTTACGGCAGAGCAACAGGTCAAACGCTATGAAAAAGGCCTGGTTGCGTTGCTTAACCAGGATGATCCGAGTGCGCAGAGCGCGGCGTTTGAGCAGGTGTTGGCGCTCGAGCGTCAGCGCAAGGAGCACACGCAGGTGTTGAGCGCACAGATCAAGGATGCGCAGCATCAACTGTTCGATTTGCCGTTCTGGCTTGCGCGCCCTGGGGGAGGGCGCAGGCGTGCTGCGCTGTTTTTGAGCGCCCAGGTCGAAGCATTGCGCTGTGAGGTTGAGTTGCAACACCAGCTCAAGCTCATATCCACGGCGCATCGTGACGTGATTAGCGAAGTGCTGGACCAGCCTGCAGCGCGCAAACGCCCTGGCAGTCAAACCCAGGTGCTGTCGGTCTCGGTGGGCAGCGCGCCGGATGCCTTCTATCCGCTGCATAACGTGTGGGTGGTGACGCGAGTGACCGCGCTGAAAAAACCGGCAGGCGCAATTCCGGTGGTGCTGTATGCGTTTGGAGATTATGGCGGGCTTATGGCTTTTTCCGGCCTGGAGGCGCTGACGCAGGGGCTCAAAGCGACACTGGGCAGCAGTGACTATTCCAGGTTATGGGGTTGTGTCGAACGGGATAAGCTCCACGACTTGCGCGCCCATGCGGTGCGCAACACGCTGGCTGTGCGTTACGAGCCTGTCTACATCAGCCCCACGGGTCTCTCGCTGAAAAACCTGGTGATGTACTACGCAGGGTTGAGCAAACGCATCGGTGGCATGACGGGGCTTTTCGGCGAGGTGAAGGATGCGATGGTCAGCCGCTTGTTGTGGGTGGTCGAGCTGCACCAACATCTGGCGTTTCCTCCCAACCATGCTTTGAGCCAGGCGTTGGCCAATGTGGACGTGCTGCGTAAAGTTGCGCTTGAGATGAAAAGTTCCCCAGCGTGGCTGGCCAGCGCAACGCCTACCTAAGTCAAACAATTCCAACGCCTCAAGCGCAGGTACCTGGGCAGTGCCGCTGCCGCTGAAAGCGGGCTCGTGCAGATCCTGCCTGACCTGGACACCTTCGCCCGCAGTGCATTGATCGCTCGTTTGACTGAAGACGGTTTTTACCCGGAACTGGACATCGACAAGCCGTTGATCGACTTGCCGGATGACACCTACAGCAGTTTTTGTGGCCACGAAAGTCGCTGCACGCCGGGCGATCGCAAAGTCATCGTGACACCCAGCCTCAAACGCCACACGTTCAGCATGCTGCAACTGGCGTTGCATAACCTTGACTCGCAAGCACCCTGGACACGCCCGCGATTGACACGCGGCCGCTATCTGCAACCGCAGTGGCGCCAGCGACTGAACGCCGATTATCTGATCAACACCGTGTCTTCGCTGGATATCGGCGGTCATTACGCGATACGGGCCCACCGTGCATTTTACCCTGCGGGGGCGAGCGGTCAGAGGGAAGAACGTATCCCTGTGCTGATAAATCGCACGTTGCGGGACTGCGCGCAGATGCAGCTTTTTTCAGCGGCCGCCCAGGGTTTGAGCGCCCAGGCGCAGAGCCTGTTCAAGGTTGCAATGGCAGCCCGCACGGCTGAAGACCTGTTAAAGAACGGGCATCGGCTGACGCTCAGTGTGGTTCATTTGGTAGGACACACGATGCTGCATGATCGTTACATCGCAGGCATTGTGGTGATGGCGGACCAGGCCAGCGGACGCTGCGTGGTTTACTGGCCGGCCGCGCCCCAAGCCTTGGTCATCAGCGAATACACCAGTGTGGGAGTAGCCCTGGCGGCGCTCAATCGTATGGCTGCAGAGCCCGATTACGTTAAGGTTCTGGCGCGACAGGTTGCACCGGGTTGGGCATTCGAGGCCATCGCCCATAACGTCGATGCAACAAACAAGAACAGCTCGATTTATGACGTGGACCCTATCCTCGCCGGTTTTTCATTCTTCGAAGGTGTGTGGAGGAGCTATGAGTTTTTCCGCTCATTCAAAATCACGCACCTTGAGCCTACGCCAGCGGTCAATGAAATCGAAGAGCTGATCCACGAGCAGATTGCCAGTGCACCATCGAACTGGTTGGCGGTGGTGCCCACCACCTACCGTGACGCCATGGCACTGCTGTACGCGGCCAGCTCGCTGGAGCTGCAAGGGCGGGTTCAAGCCGTCAGTAACTCCAGCTGGATGTTGGCGACTTATCGGGTTCAACGTCTTGAAGAGCAGAGCGAGGCCACCAGGCGCGGGTTGCTGGGTATTTTGATTCCGTTATTCGGTAAGGCTAACGACTTCCATGATTTGCTGTTGGCTGCCCGACGCTATCATCGCTTTGGCGACCCTAACGATGCCGTGGATGTGGCGTTCATGACCCTGTTTCTGGCGGTCGAACTGGCGACAGACTTTGCACCTGTTCCCAAAGTGAAGGGCGGTAAGGTCATAGGTATGCGTTCGCCGATGAAGGTTCTGAGTCGTATCCGTCGCTTGCCGATGGCAATACGTAGTCATTTGCCCAGCGCGTCTTCGTCGCTGGTGACGCAATCGAAGCTCTTGGACCGTTTCAGAATCAAGGGTAAGCCCGAGGGCGCCGTAGCGTTGAAAGGGCCGGGCAGGCAAGGCGTGCATGTCAAGAACGGTGAGCAGTTCATAGCGGACGATACGCACCATTACCCGGTTTACCAGCGCGAAAGCGAAGAGGTATTTCGTCTGCGAAATAGCCGGGAACCGGGACTGGATGAGTTGGTCATCAACATTCAAGAGCCTAAAGAGTGGTTGTTGGGCATGAATGCGCCACAACCTGGGCCCAGCTCCGGGGTGCATAACCCATGGCCCGTTTCCCCATTGCCGGATTGGCAACCCCCTCGTACGCGCACGGCTACCGAGAATCGGATTGTGCAGTCACGTACAACGGATACTCAGTGGCTGAGTTGGCGTGTTCAAGTCCAACCCAGTCAAATTGTAGACTTTCCGGCGGCTGGCGTGTTTGAGGTAGGCGTGGGTCCCAGAGGTTCTGAGCTCAATGCCAGGTTTTTACGCGTGGCTCCTCCTTATACCGCCATCCAGGATCCGAGCAGCGGTTTCTACCGGATGCTCCCGCAGGGTGATCGTGCACCGTTGAACGGCCTGGTGTTTATCACCCGAAATGAGCCACCGGGGCGATCCGCGCTAACCGATATCATGCGCTGGACAAGCACTGATATTCGCGACCAGCCTATTCCCGTATCACGCCTGCCTTCAGGTGGGTGGCAAAATCATCCGGCACTGTTCGACAGGCCGTTGAGGCAGTATGTGACCATGGCCTTTCCCACCCTGACGAATGACGCTCGAACGTTTGCCGTCATAAGGTTGGTTGAGTTGTCAGGTCCTTCCCGGGCTGCCACGGCAAGCCATTTGCTCGACATCCGCGCGACGCTGGACGAATGGCTACCCGCGCCTCCTGCGAGGAGCGGTCAAACGGATGATTTACTGCGGATGTTGCGACCTAATGAACGGCGCAGCGAATATCTATACATCGGTTTTGAAGGCAAGGCGCCCGGCTTCACGCGTGTAGACTTCATACCGCCTCATCCGTTAGACCCGAGCCTGCAATATGCTGTCACACCGGTCAGGACGCAGAGGCTTGAAGCAGAGCGCGCCGCCGTCAGAACCGTGTTGGAGCAGCAGGGTTACCGCATTGTGGACTTGTCTGTGCGACGCCCAGGGTTACCTCTTGGAGAAAACAGTATTGAATCAGTCGTGACTCATCCCCGTTCGAGCACAATTTACTACGTGGCCTACCAATGGTTTGAGACAGGGCGAATTAGCGTGAGAACGAAGCTTTCGGACAAGTGGGTTCGGGTAGCCATCAACTCCCACCCTGACTCTGCTTTATTAAGGGCGGTTGACAACGCGATGCAAGAACAACGCTTGGTGCGGATTGTGGCCGGTATCCAGTGGCCCACAAAGGGACAGCTGGCCCCCACTGTTTATTTCGTCAAATTGAACCCTTAGCGTTGATGAGAGCCATTGCACCGGCGCCGCCAAACAGCGCAGCGCTGGTGCGGTTGAACCAGCTCTGGCCCGAACCGCTGCGCAAATACCGCGCGGCGCCATGGGCGCCCAAGCCGTAAGCCAACTTGCACAACAGGTCGAGCACCGTCCAGGTGGCGATCATGATCAACAATTGCGGTAAAAACGCCTGCTCGGCGCTGAGAAACTGCGGCAGGAAGGCCGCAAAAAACAGGATGTCCTTGGGGTTGCTGGCCCCCAGTACGAAGGCCCGGCCAAACAACGCACCAAAGCGCGGCACAGCCGGGGACGTTGGCACTTCGGCGCCTGCGCTCGGCAGCCGCGATTGCTGCCAGCTTTGCCAGGCGAGGTAGAACAGGTACAGCGCGCCGACGATCTTCAGTGCGCTGAACAATTGCTCGGATGCCAGCAACAGCGCGCCGAGGCCAAGTGCCGAGGCGCTCAGCAGACAGATCGAAGCAAATACGCCGCCCAGAAACGCCGGGTAAGAGCGGCGCAGACCGAAGTTGAGGCTGTTGCTGATCATCAGCAATGACAGCGGGCCGGGGATCAGGATCACCACCAGCGCAGCGCCGCTGAACAACAGCCAGGTATCCAGGTTCATCTACAGTTCTCCCTTACGTGCAAAAGCCCCACCCGAAGGTGAGGCGGTTTTTCAGCCCTTCCTGAACTACAGAAAGATGAACTTGGCGATAAAGATCGCGCACAGCACCCACAGGCTGATGGAAATCTCACGGTACTTGCCGGTGCCGGCCTTCAACGCCACATAGGTGATAAAGCCCAGGGCGATTCCGTCGGCGACCGAAAATGTCAACGGCATCATGATCGCGGTCACGATGGCCGGAATGCTGTCGGTGGCTTCATCCCAATTGATATGGGCCATGCTCGCCATCATCAGCATTGCCACGTAAATCAATGCGCCCGCCGTGGCATAGGCGGGAATCATGCCCGCCAGCGGCGCGAAAAACATCGCCGCCACAAACAGCACGCCTACGGTCACGGCAGTCAAGCCGGTGCGGCCGCCGGCAGCTACACCGGCAGCACTTTCCACATAGCTGGTCACAGGCGGCACGCCAACCATGGCGCCGAACACGCTGGAAGCACTGTCGGCCTTTAATGCACGAGACAGGTTGTCGATCTTGCCGTCTGCCTTGACTAGCCCGGCGCGTTGGGCAACGCCCATCAGTGTACCGGCAGTGTCGAACATGTGTACAAAAAGAAAGGCAAATACCACGCTTATCATGCTCACATTGAACACACCCATCACGTCCATGGCCATCCAGGTCGGTGCCAGGCTCGGTGGGGTAGAGAGAATGCCGTTGTAATGCACCAGGCCCAGGCCCCAGCCCGCCAGGGTCACGGCGATGATGCTGATCAGGATCGCGCCGAATACGCGGTGGTAACTGAGGATGGCGATCAGCAGGAAGCACACCGCCGCCAGCAGTGGGGCGGGTTCATGCAGGGAGCCGAGCTTGATCAGGGTGGCCGGGCTGTCGACAATGATGCCGGCGGTTTTCAGGCCGATCACCCCCAGGAACAGACCCACACCCGCGCCCATGGCATGACGCAGGCTGACCGGAATACTGTTGAGCAACCATTCGCGGATACGCGACAACGTCAGGATCATGAACAGCACACCCGAGACAAATACCGCACCGAGGGCGGTTTCCCAGTTGTAGCCCATGGTGCCGACCACGGTGTAGGTGAAAAACGCGTTCAAGCCCATGCCCGGCGCCAGGCCCACTGGCCAGTTGGCGTACAGGCCCATCAACAGGCAGCCCAGCGCGGCGGCGATGCAGGTGGCGACGAAAGCCGCGCCGTGATCGATCCCGGCGTCGGCCATGATGTTGGGGTTGACGAAGATGATGTAGGCCATGGTGATGAACGTAGTGAGGCCGGCGATCAACTCGGTCTTCACTGTGGTGCCATGCAAGCGCAGTTTGAACAGGCGCTCCAGCCAACCGCCTCGGGGCGCGGCCAGATCCAGCGTAGGGGCTTCGGTTTTACGGCTATCCACAGCGAGTACTCCTCAATCGTTTTATTGTTATTTCCAGCGCCGGTCACATGAGTGGGCAACAGCGCCTTGAGGTACTGGCGGGCTTTGTTGACCAAAAGGTCAGGAACTCGCACGAAGCGAATTATGCTTTTGTATACAAATAAAGCAAATAATGTTTTCGAAAGTCGGGTCGAAAGTGGATGAAAGGCTGATTTCCAGGGGCGCGCGTGCAGATTTATTCCGCGCGCCGCCTTGAAACATTGCCGCGATACCCGCATTTTGTGGGCGCACGCATTCGCTCAGAATGCGCAAAGCGGCATAAGGGGAGCCCATGTACAAGGTTTATGGCGATTACAAATCGGGCAACTGCTACAAGATCAAATTGATGCTCAGCTTGTTGGGGATCCCGTTTAAGTGGGTCGATATCGACATCCTCAAGGGCGACACCCAGACCCCTGAGTTCCTGGCGAAGAACCCCAACGGCAAGATCCCGGTGCTGGAACTGGAAGACGGCACCTGCCTGTGGGAATCCAATGCGATTCTTAATTTCCTCGCCGATGGCAGCGAGTTCCTACCGACCGAACCGCGCCTGCGCACGCAAGTCCTGCAGTGGCAATTCTTCGAGCAATACAGCCACGAGCCCTACATTGCGGTGGCGCGGTTCATTCAGTTTTACCTGAACATGCCCGAGGATCGGCTGGAAGAATACAAGACCACCCACAAAGGCGGTTACAAGGCCTTGAGGGTGATGGAGCGTCAGCTTCAAGCCACGCCTTATTTAGTGGGCGAGCAATTTTCCATTGCCGATATTGCGTTGTATGCCTACACCCATGTGGCCCATGAAGGCGGCTTTGACCTGGCGCCGTATCCGGCGGTGCAGGCGTGGTTGCAGCGCGTGGCCAGTCATCCCAACTACGTGGCGATGCTCGACTGACTCCCTCGGTCCAATGTGGGAGCTGGCTTGCCTGCGATAGCGTCACCCTGGTGCCCCGGCTAAACCGAGGTGTCTGCATCGCAGGCAAGCCTGCTCCCACATTCAGCGCGGCGGCGTGTCAGGCAGTGCTTTGTTGAGCAGTTCAAAGCAGCGCTGCGCCGCCGGGCTCAAGCCCATCCCGCTACGGCTGATCAACCCGATCTCCCGATTCACCCCGGGATGATCGATGCTGATCCGCTTCAAACCTTCCAGGCTATCGGCCGCTGACTCCGGCAACACACTGATGCCCAGGCCCTGGCGCACCAAGGCCAATACGGTCGACATGTAGTTGGCCTCCATGCCGGCGTTCAGCGTCAACCGTGTGTCATCGAACAGCGTGTCCACTTGCTCGCGCACACTGCTGTCGCGCCCGGTCAGGATGATTGGCTGGTCCGCCAATTGTTCCAGCGTCAGTTGGCGATGGCGGGCGAGCGCATGGCCCGATGGCACAAATGCGCACAGCCGATCATTGAGCACCGGTATGAAGTCCAGGCCGTGGCTCAGGCGGGCGCGCACGCCGATGCCGAAATCCACTTCGCCGTTGCGAACCTTTGCGTGAATGCGCTGGGCCACCAGGTCATGCAGGCGCACTTCGATGCCGGCGAAGCGTTCGCGAAACAGGCGCAAGGCCGGGGGCAGGGCGCCAGCGCAGACTGAGGGCAGCGCGGCGATGGTTACCACTCCACGGCGCAAGGCGGCGAGGTCGCGGGAGCCGGTGACGATGTTGTCCAGGTCCAGCACCAGTTTTTCCATGGGCCCGCGCGCCTCCTGGCCCGCAGCGGTAATGCTCACGTGGCGCGGGCTGCGGTCGAGCAGGGCGACGCCGAGCCAGTCTTCCAGTTGTTGCACCTGCACGGTGAGGGCCGACGGCGAAAGGTGTAACTCGTTGGCCGCTTTGGTGAAACTGCCAGTGCGGGCCACCGCGAGGAACGCCTGGATGTGCTGGATGGAGTTCTTCATTTTGTTTTTCCGAACGAGCTAGGCCGAATATTCCAATTTACAAAGACTAACCCGCTTCCAATACTCCAGGGAAAACAATAACTGGCCAACCAGGCCGCCTGGAGTAACCCATGCTCGCAACCCTGGGTGTCATCACCATCCTGTGCCTGCTCGCTGCCGTCATGAGCAAGCGCCTCTCGCCACTGGTGGCTTTGATCGCCTTGCCGATCATCGCTGCGCTGATCGGCGGCTTCGGCCTGCAAACCAGTGCCTTCATCATTACCGGTATCAAGAACGTCGCCCCTGTGGTCGGCATGTTTGTGTTCGCGATCCTGTTTTTCGGGATCATGACCGACGCGGGCATGCTCGATCCCATCATTGATCGCATCCTGCGCACGGTCGGCACGCGTCCTACACGGATTGTGGTGGGGACCGCGACCCTGGCGTTGCTGGTGCACCTGGACGGCTCTGGCGCGGTGACCTTTCTGGTGACGGTGCCGGCGATGCTGCCGCTGTATACGCGGCTGGGCATTGATAAACGCATCCTCGCCTGCGTGTGTGCGATGGCCGCCGGCGTCAACTTCCTGCCCTGGACCGGCCCGGTGCTGCGTTCGTCGGCGGCGCTGCATGTGCCAGTGGCCGACCTGTTCCAGCCACTGATCCCGGTGCAGATCGTCGGGTTGATCTTTGTTTTCGCCTGCGCCTGGTGGCTGGGCCATCGCGAAGAAAAACGCCTGGGCCTGGGCGCCGGTTCCAGCGTGGAGGCGGTGCCGCAACGAGTGCTCAGCGATGACGACATCAAGCTGCGCCGTCCACGGTTGTTCTGGGTCAACCTGGTGCTGACCGTGCTGGTGATGGTGGTGATGATCGCCGGCTGGGTCGACCCGGTGGTGATGTTCATGCTCGGCACCGTGGTTGCGTTGTGCATCAACTATCCCAACGTGGACGCCCAGCGTGCGCGCATTGACGCTCATGCGAAAACCGCCCTGACCATGGCCAGTATCCTGCTCGCCGCCGGGGTATTTACCGGCATCATGCAAGGCACCGGCATGCTCAAGGCCATCGCCGAAGTGGCGGTGGCGCAGATTCCGGCGGGCCACGGCAAGTTGATCCCGGCCGTCGTGGGCTTTTTGTCCATGCCCCTGAGCATGTTGTTTGACCCCGATTCCTACTATTTCGGCGTGATGCCGGTGATCGCCGAAGTCGGCAAAGCCCTGGGCGTCGACCCGCTTCAGGTGGCCCAGGCTTCGCTGCTGGGCGTGCACACCACCGGCTTCCCGGTCAGCCCGCTGACCCCTGCGACCTTCCTGCTGGTGGGCCTGTGCAAGATCGAACTGGCCGATCACCAGCGCTTCACCATTCCTTTCCTGTTTGCCGCCTCGGTGTTGATGACCCTGACGGCGTTGCTCCTGGGAGTGATTTGACATGAACACCTTGCGCATCGGCTCCGGCGCCGGCTACTCCGGCGACCGTATAGAACCCGCCGTGGAACTGGCCAAACACGGCGACCTGGATTACCTGGTCTTCGAATGCCTGGCCGAACGCACCATCGCCCTGGCGCAACAGGCGCGTATCAGCGACCCGCAAGGCGGTTATGACCCGCTGCTGGCTGAGCGCATGCGCCGTGTCTTGCCCTTTGTGGGGCAGGGGACGGGGCGTCGACGCCTGCGCGTGATTACCAACATGGGCGCGGCCAACCCGCTGGCGGCGGCCAGTGAAGTACGGCGCATTGCTGGCGAGCTGGGCCTGGGCCTCAAGGTTGTGGCGGTGGTCGGGGATGACGTGCTGCATACCTTGTCTGCCGAGCAGTTGCTGGATAACGGCCAGACCGTAGGCGCATTGGGTGAGCGGTTGATTTCTGCCAATGCCTACCTGGGCGTGGAGTGCATTGTTCAAGCGTTGCGCGCCGACGCCGATGTGGTGATCACCGGGCGCGTGGCCGACCCTTCGCTGTTCCTGGCGCCGCAGATGTTCGAGTTCGGCTGGGCCTTCGATGATTGGCCGCGACTGGGCCGGGGCACGCTGGTGGGGCATTTGCTTGAGTGCGCGGGGCAGGTGAGCGGCGGTTACTTCGCCGATCCCGGCTTCAAGGATGTGGAGGATCTGGCGCGCCTGGGCTTTCCCCTGGCCGAGATCGACGCCGACGGCAATGCAGTGATCACCAAGGTGGCAGGCTCGGGTGGGCGGGTCAGCCGCGCGACCTGCGTCGAACAACTGATTTATGAAGTTCACGACCCGGCAGCTTATTTGACCCCGGATGTGACGGCCGACTTTTCCCTGGTGGGGTTTGTCGAGGAGGGCGTGGACCGGGTGCGTGCACAGGGAGCCAGTGGGCGTGCCCGGCCTGATCAACTGAAGGTCAGCGTCGGTTATCTGGACGGTTGGATTGGTGAAGGGCAGATGTCCTACGGTGGTCCCGGCGCTGTCGCACGGGCCGAGTTGGCGCGGGAAGTGGTGCTCAAGCGTCTCGCGTTGATCGGGGTCAACATGCAGGACCTGCGTGCCGAGTTGATCGGCATGGATTCATTGCACGGCCCTCGCAGCAGCGTCGAGCCTTGGGAAGTGCGCCTGCGGGTTGCCGCCCGTTGTGACGAGCGCAGCGACGCCGTGCGGGTCGGCAATGAAGTAGAGACCCTCTACACGAACGGCCCGGCCGGCGGCGGTGGGGCGAGCAAGAGCGTGCGTCAGGTGGTGGCGGTGGGGTCGTTGCTGTTGCCCCGTGAAGCGGTCAAACCGAGGATTGAAGAATGAAACTGCACAGGCTGGCCCATTCCCGCACCGGGGATAAGGGCGACACGTCGAACATCTCGATCATTGCCTATCGCGCCGAGGATTATCCGTTGCTGTGTGAACAGCTGACGGCTGAGCGCGTGGCCGAGTTCTTTGCCGATTTACGCGATTCCGATGCGGCACCGGTTCAGCGCCATGAGTTGCCGAACGTGCAGGCGCTGAACTTCGTCCTGCCGGGAATCCTGCGCGGCGGCGTAACCCGCTCGCTGGCCCTGGACGCCCACGGCAAGTGCCTGGGTTCGGCATTGCTGGATCTCGACCTGACAATACCCACCTGATTTCTGTAGGAGCGAGCTTGCTCGCGAAGAACTCACAGGCACCGCGTTTATTCAGGCAGCCCCCGTTATCGTTGACGTTTTTCGCGAGCAAGCTCGCTCCTACATTGATCGCCGCGTACTTCAGATCGCAGCGAAGCGCTTGTCCAGGTAGTCAATGATCACCTTGGAGTCATACATCCAGGTGGTCTGGCCGTTCTCTTCGATGCGCAGGCACGGCACTTTGATCTTGCCGCCTTGCTCCAGCAGGGTCTGGCGGTCCTGCTCGTTGTTCTTCGCGTCCTTGAGCGCCACCGGCACATTCAGGCGGTGCAGGGTGCGACGGGTCTTCACGCAGAACGGGCAGGCGTGGAACTGATACAGGGTCAGGTCCTTGGCCGCAGCATTGACCTTGGCCTGTTGTTCGGCAGGGCGTTGCTTTTTGCGTGGGCGGGTAAGCAAGTCGCCCGCGATGATGACGTGGCCGAGGCCCACTCGAAGTGCTTTGACGAACATGGCTGAAACCTCTTGCCCATGACTGAGGGGGCGCAGCTTACCTGATTTCTGCAGGCGAAAAAAAACCGGCGATGAACGCCGGTTCCTTCCTGCCCAACCGGTTACTTGATCAGGCTGAGAAATTCGCTGCGGGTGGCCGCGTTCTCGCGGAACTCACCCAGCATCACCGAGGTGATCATCGACGAATTCTGCTTCTCCACACCGCGCATCATCATGCACATGTGCTTGGCCTCGATCACCACGGCCACGCCCAGGGCGCCTGTCACTTCCAATACGGCGTCGGCGATCTGGCGGCTGAGGTTTTCCTGGATCTGCAGGCGGCGCGCATACATGTCGACAATGCGTGCGACCTTCGACAGGCCCAGCACTTTGCCGCTCGGGATATACGCCACATGGGCCTTGCCGATAAACGGCAGCAGGTGGTGCTCGCACAACGAGTACAGCTCGATGTCCTTGACCAGCACCATTTCGCTATTGTCAGAGCTGAACAAGGCACCGTTGGTGACTTCCTCGAGTGTCTGTTCATAACCGCGGCAGAGGTACTGCATTGCCTTGGCGGCACGCTTTGGCGTGTCGAGCAGGCCCTCGCGGGACACGTCCTCGCCGAGTTGGCCGAGGATCGCGGTGTAATTCTGTTCCAGGGACATGAAACTACCTGTGGGATTTTCGCAAAGCGCAAGGTTACGGTGGCGGACACATCGCTGCAAGCCTGACGATGGCACTTGTTACTCGTCGCGCCCTTCCATCATGGTGCGCTTGAGCATCACATACACCGCGCCGGCACCGCCGTGACGAGCCTGGCAGGAGGTAAAGCCGAGCACCTGGGCATGCTGGCGCAGCCAGGTATTGACGTGACTCTTGATCATCGGGCGCTTGCCGTCCAACCGCACAGCCTTGCCATGGGTGACGCGCACGCAGCGGATTTCGAATTTAGTCGCTTCGGCCAGGAAGGCCCAGAGGGTTTCCCGGGCTTTTTCCACGGTCATGCCGTGCAGGTCGAGGCTGCCTTCGAACGGGATCTGGCCGGCCTTGAGCTTGCGCATCTGGCTTTCCTGCACGCCGTCGCGGGCCCACATCAGTTCATCTTCGGGGCCGACGTCGATCACGAACTGGTCCGACAGGCCGTCCACGGTAGTGGCATCGGTGCGCACGGTCGCGGCCTGGCGCAGCTTGGCGATCTGCGCGCGGTCAGTCTTGGGTTTGCCGGTGTCGGCGCGGTCGTGCTTGATCGGCTTGACGCCGCGCAGCTCGTTTTTGAACAGGGAAAAATCGTCGTCTTGCATGTCAGCCTCCGCGAAGGGCGGGCAGTTTACCTAAATCGCGGCGGCCAGGGCGCAGGAAACGCTATCCAAGCGCCATCAGTCGTGCTTTTTCATCAGGTGAGAGGCGATATTCAACGACAGCGGCTGGCGCATTTTCCGGCGGCTGCGACGCCACAACCACACGCCCAACCACAGCACCAGCAAGCCGATCCCCAGCAGGAGTGCCGAGCCGCCCGGGCTGGCATTCAGTTCGCCCAGGGCGGGCGAATGCCCAAACAGACCGGCGCCACCAGCGCCCGCCAACAACAAGCCTACTAGCGCCAGCAACGCGGCAATGCACGCTACCAGGCGCAGACGCCAATTGCTCGGGCCCTTGGGGCGCAAGCGACGAGCATCAAAACCATCGGATATCTTCATTCCGACCTTTCCTCCAGGGTATCGGCCCTTCGACCGGAAGATACACAGGTTGTTCCGGGGGGAGAGGTAAATGCGCCAAATGAGAGGGCTTTGCGGATGAGCGGAGCAATAAACACGCCGCTCACCGCCAGCAGCATCAGATCAAGTCTTTGGCCAGCGCCAGGGTGGCGAAGTTGTCTGCCATGATGGCCATTTCGGTTTGCTGCACATGCTCGGCGCTCAGGATACCGCCCTTGTAGGGCAGGTCGCGGGTGGCACAGGCGTCTTCCACCAGCGTGCAGCGAAAGCCCAGGTTCTTGGCCGCGCGCACGGTGGTGCTGACGCTGGAGTGGCTCATGAAACCGCAGACGATCAGGTCCAGGGAGCCGAGGTCTTGCAGGTGTTTTTCCAGGCCGGTGCCATGGAAGGCGCTGGGCAGCAGTTTGCCGATGATGGTTTCGTCACCCTCAGGCTCTAGGCCCGGAATGAATTCGCCGCGCTCGCCCTGGGGGTCAAACAGGCCGCCCACGGTGCCCAGGTGGCGCACATGCACAATCGGGCGCCCGGCACTGCGCGCTGCGGTCACAAGCTGCTTGATGTTTTCTACCGCCGCGTCCATGCCCGAGAGGGCGAGCGGGCCGCTGAGGTATTCTTTCTGGGCGTCGATGATCACCAGGGTCGCATGATTGAGGTTGGCTGCTGCGTAACCGCGACCGCTGAGTTGAAACATCGTCTTTGGAACGGACATTCTGGGGCTCCTGTGAGTGGGGCTTTTGCGACATTGTCCACTGGCTGAGCGCTTCTGTGAATCGCTACTATCGTAAGGTACGCCGTTGCTGGCGTGCAGCCATGTCAAGAGGCAGGCCTGTTTAACACAATGCGGGCAGATTCGATGAAATCCGACGTACGGCGCCAGGTTTTTCGTACATCGTCGGTACAGGTGAAGGCTGTTAGAATCGCCAGTCGTTTTTTCCAGGAGCTTGCCCCCGTGATCACTTCTCGCCTGCGCACCTTGCGCGACCACATCCGTTGGGCTGTCAGCCGTTTCCATGGGGAAGACCTGTTTTTTGGCCATGGCACCGACAATGCCTGGGACGAAGCCCGGCAATTGGTACTGGGCGCCTTGCACCTGCCGTGGGAAATCGCCGACAGCTATTTGGATTGCAACCTGGAAGAAGAGGAAATCTCCCACGTGCAGCGCTTGCTGCATCGCCGTATCCATGAGCGAGTGCCAACGGCCTACCTGTTGAAGGAGGCCTGGTTTTGCGGCATGTCGTTTATCGTCGATGAGCGCGTATTGATCCCGCGTTCACCCATAGGCGAGCTGATTGAAGACCGCTTCGAACCCTGGCTGGCCCAGCCGCCGGCACGCATCCTCGACCTGTGCACCGGCTCCGGTTGCATCGGCATCGCCTGTGCCTATGAATTCCCCGAGGCCGAAGTGGTGCTGGGAGACTTGTCCTTCGAAGCCCTGGAAGTGGCGAACCAGAACATTGAGCGCCATGGCGTCGACGAGCGGGTCTACACCGTGCAGGGCGATGGTTTTGACGGGCTACCCGGCCAGCGTTTCGACCTCATCGTGTCGAACCCGCCCTACGTGGATGCCGAAGATTTCGCCGACATGCCCGATGAATATCAGCACGAACCGGAACTGGGCCTGGCCTGCGGCGACGACGGCCTGAACCTGGTACGCCGGATGCTGGCTGAAGCTGCGGACCACCTCACCGAGAAGGGCCTGCTGATTGTCGAAGTGGGCAACAGCCAGGTGCATGTCGAGGCGCTGTACCCGGAAGTGGATTTCGCCTGGCTGGACTTCAAGCGCGGTGGGCATGGGGTGTTTATGTTGACGGCTGAGCAGTGCCGCCAACACCAGGCCGTTTTCGCTGCCCGGATATAACTGCAGAAACTCGGTCAATGTGGGAGCTGGCTTGCCTGCGATAGCGGTGGGTCAGCTTGCACTTGTGCTACTGATACATCGCTATCGCAGGCAAGCCAGCTCCCACATTTTGATTGCATTTCAATCTATCAGCGGTGTGTGGCAATCCAGATCAACAACCCCGCCTGAAACACCGTAAACGCCACCAGACAGGTGATGGTAAAGCGCAGCCCGCTGTCTTCACGCTTGAACTTGGTGACTTTTTCCTCTTCCTTGCGCAGCTTCACTTCCTGCTCCGCCAGGTTCTGCTCTGCCTGTTGCAGCATCTGCGCGGCTTCCAGGATCTCCACGAACTGCACTTTCTCGGTGTTCCAACTGTCCAGCACGTCGCTGACCTTGCCGGGTTGCACATTGCCCTTGAGGTGCTGCACATCGGCGTAGGCCACATCGAAACCCTGGATACGCAGGAAGTGATCGCGGCGCAGGCGCGTGGCTTCGTTGAGGGCGTCCTTGTTGGCCAGGTCCACGCCGTCGACGCGGTAGTGTGACCACTTCTTCTTCGCCCAGGCGGCGCCTTGGGCCACCAGGAAGCGCCCGATACCGCGGTTGGCCGGCTCGATTTCCAGGCTGTTGCCGGGCCCGAAATGCACGCGGTGTTTATCGTGATCGACCCAGATATCCAGGTGGTTCTGCTCGCGCCGTACTCGCTGGCCCGGTAACTGGATGACCATGCGCAACAGGCTGTGGTGTTTATCATGGCGCTCGGCATAGCCGAACTGCACAAAGCGCAACGGCCGTGCGCCGGTCGCGCGGTCGGTGGCCAGCGGGGCCAGGCGCAGCATCTTGAAATGTTCGGCGTGAACGTCGGCCCACGGCAGGGCCGCTGCGGCGCCAGCTTCGGTTGCGGCCGTAGTTTCGGCGGTAGATTCGGGTGTTGTTTCGGTGGTTGTCATGCGGCGCGATCCTGTCCAAGCCCTGCGAGCCGACAATCTTTTTACTGTCGACTCTGGACTTATCGGCCGTTTTTCCCAGGACTGGAGGCCAATTGCCGCTTAACGGGGTTGAAGTCCTTCGATAAAGCTGACGATACGTTGGCCCAGCTCCGCAGCCAGCGGCAGTTTCGGGTCATTGTAGGAGGCCAGTTGCTGCTTCACGTTATTGGGCACGATGCGCATCACGTGGTTCATGCCTTCGATCACCGTCAACTGCGCGTCGGGCTTGGCCTGCTTCAGTTGCCGGGCGTCGCCTACGCCAACCTGGATATCGTTGGTGCCCTGAATGATCAGCGCCGGCATGTCCAGGCGCGCAAAGGCGGCCGACGGATCGGCGCGGAACAGGCTGATCAGATACGGCTGCACGCTGGGTCGGAAAATACCCTCCAATGGGCGCGGCACGTCGGCGTCCACCTGGCCGGCCTTGAGGTGATCGAGTATTTCATTGCTGCGCAGCAGCAGGGCAGGGGGCAAGTGATCGGCCAGTTGCTGACGGATCACCTGGTCCACCGGGCGGGCGCTGCCAGACAAGGAAATGACCCCGGCCGGTTCAAGTTGCGGCGCGGCGAGGGCGGCGACCAGCGCGCCCTCGCTGTGGCCCAGCACAATCAGCGGGCCCATGCGCTTGTCGGCCTTGAGTAATTTGCCCCAGGCCACGGCGTCGGCCACATACGCCTCCAAAGTCAGGTTGCGTTCATCCGGCGTGGCCGCCAGGCTCGCGGCCACGCCGCGCTTGTCGTAGCGCACGCTGGCGATGTTATGCCGGGCCAGTACCCAGGCCAGGCGCTTGAGGCTGTCATTGCGCGCGCCGTCGGCGCTGTTGCCGTTACGGTCGGTGGGGCCGGAGCCGGCGATGATCAGCACCACCGGCACCGGTTTATCCGATTGCGGCAACAGCAGGGAGCCAAAGAGTTGGCCGCTGCCGGTGTCCAGGCTGATCGGGCGTTGCAAGACAACAGGGGAGGCGGCCTGGGCCACGGCGGTGAACAGGGTGAGGGTGAACAGCAGAACTCGCAGCATCATAGCGCCATCATTGGAGAGGTGCCGGTTGGACCAACGTCTACCGGTAAGGTTTCGAGGATGAACTAGTCGGTTAGCCTGCGTATACTGGCTGTCTTAAGTTATTACGGTTGACTTGATTCAACTGATTTCACGGAGCGCCCTGCATGTCCGGCAATACCTTCGGCAAGCTGTTCACTGTCACCACCGCGGGCGAAAGCCATGGCCCGGCGTTGGTCGCCATTGTCGACGGCTGCCCGCCAGGCCTGGAGCTGAGCCTGGACGACCTGCAGCGCGACCTCGACCGCCGCAAGCCCGGCACCAGCCGCCACACCACCCAGCGCCAGGAACCGGACGAAGTCGAAATCCTCTCCGGAGTGTTCGAAGGTCGCACCACGGGCTGCGCCATTGGCCTGTTGATTCGTAACACCGACCAGAAGTCCAAGGACTACTCGGCGATCAAGGACCTGTTCCGCCCGGCCCATGCCGACTACACCTACCACCACAAATACGGCGAACGCGACTACCGTGGCGGTGGCCGCAGCTCGGCGCGTGAAACCGCCATGCGCGTGGCCGCTGGCGCCATCGCCAAGAAATACCTGGCCACCCAGGGCATCGTCATCCGTGGCTACATGAGCCAGTTGGGCCCGATTGGAATCCCGTTCAAGACTTGGGACAGCGTCGAAGACAACGCCTTCTTCTGCCCCGACCCGGACAAGGTGCCGGAACTGGAGGCCTACATGGACCAGTTGCGCCGCGACCAGGACTCGGTCGGCGCGAAGATCACCGTGGTGGCCGAAGGCGTGAAACCGGGCCTGGGTGAGCCGATCTTTGATCGCCTCGACGCCGAACTGGCCCATGCGTTGATGAGCATCAACGCGGTGAAAGGCGTGGAAATCGGCGCCGGCTTCGCCTGCGTATCCCAGCGCGGTACCGAGCATCGCGATGAGATGACCCCTGAAGGTTTCCTCAGCAACAACGCGGGCGGCATCCTCGGCGGTATTTCTTCCGGCCAGCCGATCGTGGCGCACCTGGCGCTCAAGGCCACGTCGAGCATTACCACGCCTGGCCGTTCGATCGATGTGCACGGCAACCCGGTGGACGTGATCACCAAGGGCCGCCACGACCCGTGCGTCGGCATCCGTGCCACACCGATTGCCGAAGCCATGATGGCCATCGTGTTGATGGACCATCTGCTGCGCAACCGCGGGCAAAATGCCGATGTGCGCGTGAGTACCCCGATACTGGGCCAACTGTGATCGCCTGGGGCAATGAGCGAGCTTGTTGTGGCCAGCGAGCTTGCTCGCGCTGGGCTGCGCAGCAGCCCCAATAACATGCTCCCACCGCTCCCATACTGGCGCCTCTCCAGCTTCTACCTCTTCTATTTCGCCCTGCTGGGGGCGACCGCGCCGTTCCTGGCGCTGTACTTCGATCACCTCGGTTTCTCCAGCGCGCGCATCGGCGAGCTGGTGGCCATTCCCATGCTGATGCGCTGCGTGGCCCCCAACCTGTGGGGCTGGATCGGCGACTACACCGGCCGGCGCCTGGCCATTGTGCGCTTCGGCGCGGTGTGCACCCTGGCCAGCTTCTGCCTGATTTTTGTCAGCAAAACCTACGCCTGGCTGGCGCTGGTGATGGCCCTGCACGCGTTCTTCTGGCACGCGGTGCTGCCGCAGTTTGAAGTCATCACCCTGGCCCACCTGCACAAGCAAACCTCGCGCTACAGCCAGATCCGTCTGTGGGGCTCCATTGGTTTTATCCTCACCGTGGTGGTTATGGGGCGCCTGTTCGATTGGCTGAGCCTGGATATTTACCCGGTGGTGGTCGTGGTAATCATGGCCGGCATCATCGGCGCCAGCCTGTGGGTACCGAACGCGCAGCCGGCCAGCCACGGCAACCGCCTGGCCGGCGATGGCTTTCTCAAGCAATTGGGCAGCCCAGGCGTGCTGGCGTTTTATGCCTGCGTGGCGCTGATGCAAATGAGCCATGGCCCGTATTACACCTTCCTCACCCTGCACCTGGAGCATTTGGGCTACAGCCGTGGCGTGATCGGCCTGCTGTGGGCGCTTGGGGTGGTGGCGGAAGTGCTGATGTTCCTGGCCATGAGCCGTATTCTTGCGCGCTTTTCGGTGCGCCGGGTGCTGCTCGCCAGCTTCTTGCTGGCGGCGCTGCGCTGGTGGCTGCTGGGTTCATTTGCCGAGGTTTTCTGGCTGCTGCTGGTGGCGCAGTTGATGCACGCCGCCACGTTCGGCAGCTTCCACGCGGCGGCGATTGCCTTTGTGCAACGCAGCTTCGGTGACCGCCAGCAAGGCCAGGGCCAGGCCCTATATGCCGCGCTGGCCGGCACCGGCGGCGCGCTCGGCGCCCTGTATTCCGGTTACAGCTGGAATCTGCTGGGGCCAACCTTCACGTTCAGTATCGCCAGCCTCGCGGCGCTGGCCGCCGCCATTATCATTGGCCTTCGATTGCAAGAGCCGAACCAAGGAACCGTGCAATGAGCTATGTAGCCGTCTACTCCATCGCCACCCCGGACACCCCGAACAAAGTGTTGACCCATGCCGACGACATCCAGTCGACCCTGGCCGAGCACGGTGTGCGGTTCGAACGCTGGCAGCCCAGCCCAATCGAAAAGGGCGCCAGTGCGGCGCAGATGATCGCCGCGTACCAGGCGCAGATCGATGCTCTGGGCTACGCCGCTGTTGAAGTGGTCAGCGTGACCCACGACCATCCACAGAAAGACGAGTTGCGCGCACAGTTCCTGGATGAACGTACCTACAGTGAAGATGAAGTGCGTTTCTTCATCGCAGGCCAGGGGCTGTTTACGCTGCACATAGGCGACTATGTGTACAGCTTGCGCTGTGAGAAGAATGACTTGCTGATCATCCCGGCCGGTGTACCGCACTGGTTCGACATCGGCGAAAACCCGCACTGTGTGACACTGCGTTTGTTCAACACGGCCCAAGGCGTTGTGCCCTCTTTGACCGGTGATGCGATTGCCGCCCGCTTTCCAGGGCTGGATGACTAAGCATAGATAACTGAATGTTCAACCCTGGCAAGTTGGAAGTTGCTGTGGGAAGAAACTTAATTATTTGTAGGGCAACGCTGTTTGTTCGGTGCTGTGCGCTTTGATTCCACTCTTTATGTAACTCTCTGTTCGGCGTCAATGTTTATGCCATCTGTCAATGGGAGGAATCCGAAAGATGGCAGCGCATCAGCAGATATAAGGAGAGAACAATGAGTGGCCCCGAGGAGACGTATCGCCCGTTGGTTATCGTGCCGACGGCTATCAGAAAACGCATGAGCTTGTCCGGCAAGCCCCTGACTTCCACCGAGCTGGAAATCCTGCGATGGGCCTCCGAGGGCAAGACCGTCTGGGAAATCAGCCAGATTCGCGCCACCTCTGAAGCCACGGTTAAATTTCATCTGCGCAACATCTACGGCAAGTTGGATGTCACCAACCGTGTACAGGCAAAGAATGAGGCCGCACGCCAGGGCTTATGTTAACGGCATGAAAAAGGGCCGCGACGCTGAGTAGCGTCGCGGCCCTTTTTTTTCGGATTTTCAGCTTAGGCCGAATGATAAGTCGGCAGCGCAAAGCGGTTCTGGCTTTGCAACATCGAAATCTGCGGCAGTTCGCTGGCTTGTTCAGCCAAGTCACGGCGAATGGCGCTGATGACCCAGGTCAGTTGATCGGCGGTGTGCAACTGCTGATAAGAGATCGAGCGCTTGACCTGTTTACCTTCGCTGTTGCGCAGGGTCAACAGGATACCGCCGTCCGGACGTGGCTGGGTGGTGACGTCGTAGTTGGAGAATACCGAAGCGAATTTATCTTGGATCAGGCTCATGTCTATCAGCTCCATTGGCTCAAGTTGGCAAGCATGGAGTGATAGGTGCAGTGATTGTGCCAGTATTGGATTTTCTAGAAAATCCTTATAAATCAGTCAGTTATAAATTTATAGGATTTTCATTTTCGTGCAATTTGCATGAAGGGCCATCGTGCATCCTGCATTTTGCGCTATCTGCCCGGTGATTTTCCGGGCAGGAGGGGAAGGGCTGTAATGATACTGACCGCCTTTTGCCAGGAAAAATCCCGGTCGGCTGGCAGGCCGTCATCGCAGGCAAGGCGGCTCCCACATTTAAATGGTGGAGTGTCAGGGGGATAGGCATCGGGCGGCCGCCACGGGATACAAAACTTTTCAAATCCCGCGTGTACAGCCAAAGAACCGCTGACGTATTTTCCGCTACACCAGTCGATGTACCTGGACCAGACCAAGAATAAGAAAAGGGACGTCCCTCCATGACTCATCAGCAAGTCGACATGATCACCTGGCGCATGATGCTGCGTAAGGTGCCTGCCATTGTTCGGGCGCTCCCACGGGTGGTGCGCGGCATGCGTGCGGCCAACGTCACCGACCCCAACCAACCCTGCGGCCTGGGCTGGCATTTCGAACAAGCCACCTTGCGTAACCCTGACGGTGCTGCCCTGCTGTATGGGGACAGCGTGATCAGCTACCGCGACGCCAATCAGTGCGCCAATCGCATTGCCCATCACTTGCAGGCCCAGGGCATCCGCAAGGGCGATGTGGTAGCGCTGTTTATCGAGAATCGCCCCGAGTTGCTGCTCAACGTGCTGGCCGTGGCCAAGCTGGGCGGCATCTGCGCCATGCTCAACACGGCGCAAACTCAAGGGGCGCTGGTACACAGCCTGACCCTGGTCAAGCCGGTTGCCATTGTGGTCGGTGCCGAATTGCTGAGCCCTTACGCAGCAGTGCGCGATCAAGTCCAGATCCCGGCCGAGCGCACTTGGTTCGTGGCCGATCAGCCGGGCAGTAGGGTGCCCGACGGCTACATCGACCTGATGGCCGCCAGTGCCGAAAGCCCGGTGGACAACCCGGCGAGTTCCGCGCAGGTGTTCTTCCACGATCCCTGCTTCTATATCTACACCTCCGGCACCACCGGCTTGCCCAAGGCCGGCATCATGAAGCACGGGCGCTGGACCAAAACCGCCGTGAGCTTCGGCAGTATCGCTCTGGACATGGGGCCGCAGGACGTCCTCTATTGCACCTTGCCGCTATACCACGCCACCGGCCTGTGCGTGTGCTGGGGGGCGTCGATTATCGGCGCGTCCGGCTTTGCCATTCGGCGCAAATTCAGCGCCAGCCAGTTCTGGGACGATGCACGCCAGTTCAAGGCGACCACTCTGGGCTATGTCGGTGAGCTGTGCCGCTATCTGCTCGACCAGCCCGCGAGTGCGCAGGACCGTGATAACCAGGTGACCAAGATGGTCGGCAACGGCCTGCGCCCCGGTGTGTGGGCGCAGTTCAAGCAGCGTTATGGCGTGGAGCATATCTGCGAACTGTATGCCGCCAGCGACGGCAATATCGGCTTTACCAACGTGCTGAATTTTGACAACACCATCGGCTTTTGCCTGCAGCATTGGGCGCTGGTGGATTACGCCCATGACACCGGCGAACCGCTGCGCGGCAACAATGGGTTCATGGTCAAGGTGCCCACTGGCGGGCAGGGCCTGTTATTGGCGCGCATTGATGATAAGTCGCCCTTCGACGGTTACACCGACCCGGAAAAGAACCGCAAGGTGGTACTGACCGACGTATTCGAAAAAGGCGACCGCTATTTCAACACCGGCGACCTGGTTCGCAGCATCGGTTTCGGCCATGCGCAATTTGTCGATCGCCTGGGGGATACCTATCGCTGGAAGGGCGAAAACGTCTCGACCACCGAGGTGGAAAACGTCCTGCTGAAACACCCGCAGATCGCTGAAGTGGTGGCCTATGGCGTCGAGATCGACAACACCAACGGCCGCGCAGGCATGGTCGCCATCACCCCCAGCGAATCCCTGGCCAGCCTGGACATGCGCGAACTGCTGCAATTCGCCCACGGTCAGCTGCCCCCTTATGCGGTGCCGTTGTTTTTGCGGATCAAGGTGAAGATGGAAACCACCGGCACGTTCAAGTACCAGAAAGTGAAGCTCAAGGAGCAAGGGTTCGACCCGGACAAGGCTGGCAATGACCCGGTCTACGCCTGGTTGCCGGGTTCGGACAGCTATGTGCCGGTGACCGGGCAATTGCTGGCGCAGATCCAGGGCGGGCAATTCCGTTATTGATTCTGGCTATGGCGGCTTTTGACAAAAAAGCCATGACACCGGGGAACTCCATCGCGACACTGGGCGCCTTAAACAGTTATGTCAGTCGCCTCAGCAAGGAGCCCCCATGTCAGATCAGCCTAAACAAATGACCGAAGACGAAGCCGCCGAGTTTGCCGAGCAAGTCTTCGACGTCGCGCGGCGCGGCGACGCCGCCATGCTTGCCGCACTGTTGGCGAAAGGCCTGCCGGCCAACTTTCGTAATCACAATGGCGACACCCTGTTGATGCTCGCGGCGTACCACGGCCATGCCGAGGCGGTCAAAGTGCTGCTGGAGTTCAAGGCCGACCCCCTGATCGCCAACGACAAGAACCAGTTGCCGATTGCCGGCGCGGCGTTCAAAGGCAATCTGCCGGTGGTCCAGGCGTTGATCGAGGGCGGCACGCCGATTGACGCGGCCTCCTCGGACGGGCGTACGGCCTTGATGATGGCGGCGATGTTCAACCGCGTTGACATGGTTGACTATCTGCTTGGTAAAGGCGCAAACCCCAAGGCCACCGATGCACAAGGCGCGACGGCACTGGCCGCGGCGCAGACCATGGGCGCGGTGGATACGGCGGCGCAGTTACAGAAACTGGTGTAGGCTACGCGCCCTTCAAAACTTGCCCGTTACAGGATCGCCCCATGAAAACCGCCCTCGTCGAACTCATCAGCAAAATCAGCGCCGGCGTCATGGGGGACGATGAAGTAGCGCGTATCGCCGAAGAAGCGGCCCAGGCCTACGCGGACCCGGCGGCGTTCCTGGCGGCCAATCCGGATATCAACTACGACGACAGTTTCCCGATCCCGCTGGGGGAGTGGGTGGTGGTCGGTAGCCTGCCGGACACGGTGTTGTTCCAGGCCGATACCTATGGCGACCTGTTTGCCCAGATCGTTGCGTCGTTCGGTCCGGGCGTGGCGTTCAACCTCAAGCCCAAGCAACTGGCCAAGACCGAAGACCTGACCGCGCTCAACCGCATCCAGATCCAGATGAGCGCCCTGAGCCCGGAAGATGGCGGTTATGTGCTGATGAACTTCAGCCAGTTGTTGGATGACGAGATCCAGGCAGTGCTGGTGTTCGGCAACGACCTGGCGCGAGTGCTGGAACTGTGTGCCGAAGTCGGCATCAAGGCCGAGCCCTCGCTTGAAGCCTTGAAGATTGCCGTACACGTCTGAAATAAAACGGAACCCGCGCCAAGGCTGACTATCCTACAAGTGCATGCCCTCACTTAGGAGCGACACCATGGGTTCCACGTTTAATAGTCTGATTGGCCTGATCATCCTCGCGCTGGATATCTGGGCGATCATCAACGTGTTCAAAAGCGGCGCCAGCACCGGCGCCAAAGTGTTGTGGATCCTGTTGATCCTGCTGTTGCCAGTGCTGGGCCTGATCATCTGGGCTATCGCCGGGCCGCGCGGTAACGTGCGGATCTGACGTCCCACTCGATTTGGAGCGGGCACAGTCAATGTGGGAGCTGGCTTGCCTGCGATAGCGGTGGGTCAGCTTGCATTGTATTGGTTGACACACCGCTATCGCAGGCAAGCCAGCTCCCACAGTGGGGTTTACGGCGTTAATTAAATTTGTGTGTCGAAAGTATTCGCCGCACGAAATTTTCACATCCCATCCAAGACAATTCTCCGGCTTTATCCGGCTGCCAGGGCTCTATCTCCAGCGCCCTTAAAGGCAGGGCCGTGGCATGCGTTCAGTAATTAATAGCCTTGCCGGCCTTGATCGGGCACCATTTGTGCCACCGCGTTAACCGCCTACCCCAGCCAGCCTGGGCGAGGGACGGACGCCACTGCATTATTTCGCAACTTAAACTTCCAATGGGTCCTAAAACGACATGGCAAACCCGGACGCCCTGAATCAGCAGCGAGCTTCAAATCGCCTGCTGCAACCGACCGTCAAATCCCATCTGGCGTACACGCTGCTCTGCGCACTGGTCATGATGGTGATGTTTTCCCTGCTGCGCCTGGCGTTGCTGGTCTACAACCGCGAGATGATCCTCGATACGCCGGCTTCGACGTTCCTCGAAGCCTTCGCCAACGGGCTGCGCCTGGACATTCGCCTGGTGATGTACCTGCTGATCCCGCTGCTGTTGGCGCTGTTCAGCGTGCGGGCCATGGCAGCGCGCGGGTTCTTCCGTTTGTGGCTGACCGTCGCGTCCAGCATCGCCTTGTTCCTTGGCCTGATGGAGATGGACTTCTACCGCGAATTCCACCAGCGCCTCAACGGCCTGGTCTTCCAGTATGTGAAGGAAGACCCGAAAACCGTGATGAGCATGCTCTGGTACGGTTTCCCGGTGGTGCGTTACCTGCTGGCCTGGGCCGTGGGCACGCTGATCCTGAGCATGGCCTTCAAGGGCGCTGACCGCGCAACGCGCCCACGGGGCCCGTTCAGCGGCGGCACTATCAGCACGCGCCAGGTGGCGCCATGGTACAGCCGCATCGCAGTGTTCATGGTTTGCCTGCTGGTCGCCGTGGTCGCCATCCGTGGCACCCTGCGCCAGGGGCCACCGCTGCGTTGGGGTGACGTCTACACCACCGATTCGAACTTCGCCAACCAGTTGGGCCTCAATGGCACCTTGTCGCTGATCGCGGCGGCCAAGGCGCGCTTTGGTGAAGACCGCGCCAACATCTGGAAGGCGACCCTGGAACAACCGCTGGCCACCCAGACCGTGCGTGACATGCTGGTGCTGCCGCAAGAGAAGCTGGTAGACACCGACACCGCTGCCGTGCGCCGTGACTTCACGCCACCGGCCGAGAAAACCCTGCCGATCAAGAACGTCGTGGTGATCCTGATGGAAAGCTTCGCTGGTCATTCGGTGGGCGCATTGGGACGTCCGGGCAATATCACCCCGTACTTCGACAAGTTGACCCACGAGGGCTTGCTGTTCGACCGCTTCTTCTCCAACGGCACCCACACCCACCAGGGTATGTTCGCCACCATGGCCTGCTTCCCGAACCTGCCGGGTTTCGAATACCTGATGCAGACTCCGGAAGGCAGCCACAAGCTGTCGGGCCTGCCGCAGTTGCTCAGTGCGCGTGATTTCGACGATGTGTATGTCTACAACGGCGATTTTGCCTGGGACAATCAGTCGGGCTTCTTCAGCAACCAGGGCATGACCAACTTCATCGGCCGCAATGACTTCGTCGACCCGGTGTTCTCCGACCCTACATGGGGCGTGTCCGACCAGGACATGTTCAACCGTGGCCTGGAAGAACTGAAGGCCCGCGAAGGCGGCAAGCCGTTCTACGCACTGCTGCAAACCCTGTCCAACCACACGCCGTACGCATTGCCGACCCCGTTGCCGGTAGAGAAAGTCACCGACCGTGGCAGCCTCAACGAGCATTTGACGGCCATGCGCTACTCCGACTGGGCCTTGGGCCAGTTCTTTGAAAAGGCCCGCAAGGAGCCGTACTTCAAGGAAACCCTGTTCGTGATCGTCGGTGACCACGGCTTTGGCAATGAGCAGCAGATCACCGAGATGGACCTGGGTCGCTTCAACGTGCCGATGCTGATGATTGCACCGGGCATGCGCGAGAAGTTCGGTGAGCGTGACCACACCGTGGGCACCCAGATCGACATCGTGCCGACCATCATGGGCCGCCTGGGCGGCGATACCTTGCACCAGTGCTGGGGCCGCGACCTGCTGAACCTGCCGGAAGGTGACAAGGGTTTCGGCGTGATCAAGCCATCGGGCAGCGACCAGACCGTGGCCTTGCTCACCGGCGACCGCGTACTGGTATTGCCCAAGGAAATGCCACCCAAGTTGTGGGAATACACACTGGGCGCCGAGCCGACTGGCAAGGTGATTCCTGAGTCGCCGGACGAAGCTGTGCTCAAGCAGAAGCTCGAGTCGTTCCTGCAGACCGCGACCAAGAGCCTGCTGGATAACACCGCAGGTGTGGTAGATGGCAAACCGGACTAACTGACCGGCAATAAAAAAGAGGCCCTCTAGAGGGCCTCTTTTTTTTGCTTTCTTACTTGTAGGAGAGAGCTTGCTCGCTCCTACAAAAAGCGTAGCGCGGCGTTTATATCTTGCCGAGCAACAACAGCACCAGCAGAACAACCAGCACCACACCCAGGATACCCGACGGTCCATAACCCCAGTTACGCGAGTGCGGGAACACGGGCAGGCCACCGACCAGCAGCAGGATCAGGATAATAATCAGAATGAGGCTCATGGTTTTATTCCTTATAGGTTCTTTGCAAAAACCGGCTGTTTAACCGTTGGTTCGTCCATGTACAGTGGGACGCCTTACCCATTCCGACTCTGCTACTTCGTAGAAAATTCATTGTTTTTATAAAACATTTTGATGTGACGCTTATTTCTTTTAACGCGTGCGCAACTTGAACTAATCAGTTGAAAAAAATTGAACTTAGTCGATAGGCACGCTTGCGACCGGGCCCGCGGTTTGCCCGGGGCATTCATCACCCTGATGGTGCGTGGGTAGAGCAAAAACCTTCGCTACACTGCCGGTCACTTCTTTCGTGAACCACAAGGCTACCTCCTATGCAAAACCGCATGATGATCACTGGCGCCGGGTCTGGCCTGGGTCGCGAAATCGCTCTGCGCTGGGCCCGTGAAGGCTGGCAGTTGGCGTTGTCTGATGTCAGCGAGCCCGGTTTGCAGGAAACCCTCAAGCAGGTTCGCGAAGCAGGGGGGGATGGCTTTATCCAGCGCTGTGACGTGCGTGACTACAGCCAGCTCACGGCCTTCGCCCAGGCCTGTGAGGTGAAGCTCGGGGGCATCGATGTGATCGTCAATAACGCCGGCGTGGCCTCGGGCGGGTTCTTCGCTGAACTGTCCCTGGAGGATTGGGACTGGCAGATCGCAATCAACCTGATGGGCGTCGTCAAAGGCTGCAAGGCGTTCCTGCCGCTGCTGGAAAAGAGCAAGGGCCGCATCATCAACATCGCGTCAATGGCAGCGCTGATGCAGGGCCCCGCCATGAGTAACTACAACGTGGCCAAGGCGGGCGTGGTGGCGTTGTCCGAGAGCCTGTTGGTGGAGCTCAAGCAACAGGAAGTGGGCGTGCATGTGGTGTGCCCGTCGTTTTTCCAGACCAACCTGCTCGACTCGTTCCGTGGGCCAACCCCAGCCATGAAGGCTCAAGTGGGCAAGTTGCTTGAGAGTTCGCCCATCTCGGCGGCGGATATTGCCGACTACATTTACCAGCGCGTGGCCGAAGGCGAATTCATGATCCTGCCCCACGAGCAAGGCCGCATGGCTTGGGCGTTGAAACAGAAAAATCCGCAGTTGCTGTATGACGAAATGACCCTGATGGCCGACAAGATGCGCGCCAAGGCGCAGGCTGTTAAGGCCTGATTTGGCTGGGGTCTGTCAGGCAAGTTACCTACCTGTGTAGGAGATGCCTGATTTGCCCGCAAGCCATTGTCGGTCCAGCGCCAAGGGGGCATGGTCGAGGTCCTGTTACTGGAAAAGGACTACCGCCATGCTGGTCTTAAGCCGTGCCATAGGCGAAGCCATCGCCATTGGCGATGACATCACCGTGCATATCCTTGACGTGAACGGCACTCATGTGAAGTTTGGCATCGAGGCGCCGATGGGCGTCAACGTGTACCGCTCCGAGGTGTACCGCAAGATTCTCAAAGGCGAGGGCCAGGCTACCCATCCCGTGCCGGTACCCAACCTTTAGGCGCAGCTTTTCAGTCGAACAGGTGCTTGGGCACATCGTGCTTGAGCATCAACTGGCATTGCTCGCTCTCGGGGTCGAAGACGATCAGCGCCTGGCCTTTGGTCAGCGCCTGGCGCACGCGCAGCACGCGGGTTTCCAGGGGCGTGTCGTCGCCATTATCGGTGCCGTCGCGGGTGACAAAGTCTTCGATGAGGCGGGTCAGGGTATCGACTTCAAGTGCATCGTAGGGAATCAGCATACAAGCCTCAGGTGTCAGGTCCCGGCGATGCTACTGCGCCGGGACCTTTGTTGCCAGTATCAACTCACCGCGTCAGGACTTCTGGCCGACCAGGCTGTCTACCGACGGCACGCGGGTGTCGCTCTCCATTTGCGTTTCATGCTCGATCTGATGACTGAACCGATCCAGTGAGCCCTGGGCCGGTTGCGCATCGCTGGCAAATACCGGCGGGCTGAGGATGTAAGCGCCCAGCAAGCGGCTCAGGGCGGCCAGGCTGTCTATATGGGTACGCTCGTAACCGTGGGTGGCGTCACAACCGAAGGCCAGCAGGGCGGTGCGTATATCATGGCCGGCGGTGACCGCCGAGTGCGCATCGCTGAAGTAATAGCGGAACAGATCGCGGCGTACCGGCAGGTCGTTCTCCGACGCCAGGCGCAGCAAGTGGCGGGACAGATGATAATCATAGGGCCCGCCGGAGTCCTGCATGGCCACGCTCACCGCGTGTTCGCTGGAGTGCTGGCCGGGGGCGACCGGGGCGATATCGATGCCGACAAACTCACTTACATCCCAGGGCAGGGCGGCCGCTGCGCCACTGCCGGTTTCCTCGGTAATGGTGAACAGCGGGTGGCAGTCGATCAGCAAGGGTTCGCCACTGTCGACGATGGCCTTGAGCGCGGCGAGCAGGGCGGCGACGCCGGCCTTGTCGTCCAGGTGGCGAGCGCTGATATGCCCGCTCTCGGTGAACTCGGGCAGTGGGTCGAACGCCACGTAGTCACCCACACTGATGCCCAGGGAGTCGCAGTCGGCACGCGTGGCGCAGTAGGCGTCCAGGCGCAGCTCGACATGGTCCCAGCTCACCGGCATTTCATCCACGGCGGTGTTGAATGCGTGCCCGGAGGCCATCAGCGGTAATACGCTGCCGCGAATCACGCCGTTGTCGGTGAACAGGCTGACCCGGCTACCTTCGGCAAAGCGGCTCGACCAGCAGCCCACCGGCGCCAGGGTCAGGCGCCCGTTGTCCTTGATCGCACGCACGGCGGCGCCGATGGTGTCCAGGTGGGCGGAGACGGCGCGGTCAGGGCTGTTTTTCTGGCCCTTGAGGGTGGCGCGAATGGTGCCGCGCCGGGTCATTTCAAACGGAATGCCGAGCTCTTCCAGGCGTTCGGCGACGTAACGCACGATGGTGTCGGTAAAACCGGTGGGGCTGGGAATGGCGAGCATTTCCAGCAGCACTTTTTGCAGGTACGCGAGATCGGGTTCGGGAATGGTTCGGGTCATGGAAACTCCTGATGAGTTGAGGGCGATCGACGCGCTGCGATCGTGCGATCGTTCCCACGCTCTGCGTGGGAATGCCTCAGGGACGCTCTGCGTCCACTGTGGTGACGCAGAGCGTCACAGGCTGCATTCCCACGCGGAGCGTGGGAACGATCGGTAGTCAGGTAGCTGGCTGACTGTGTGGAAACAACAAATCCACAAACTTCTCAGCCGTGGGTTGCGGTTCATGGTTGGCCAGGCCGGCCCGTTCGTTGGCTTCGATAAACACATACTCTGGCTGGTCGGCCGCAGGTACCATCAGGTCCAGGCCGACCATGGGGATATCCAGGGCACGGGCCGCACGCACGGCCGCGTCCACCAGCGTGGGGTGCAGGATCGCCGTGACATCTTCCAGGCAACCCCCGGTGTGCAGGTTGGCGGTGCGTCGCACGGCCAGTTGCACGCCACGGGGCAGGATGCTGTTGTAGTCGTAACCTGCGGCTTTGAGGGTACGCTCGGTTTCTGCATCCAGCGGGATTTTGCTCTCGCCATCGGTGGCCGCCTGGCGACGACGGCTTTGCGCCTGGATCAACGCGCGAATTGAATGTTGGCCGTCGCCGATCACTTCGGCAGGGCGACGAATCGCAGCCGCGACCACTTCAAAACCGATCACCAGAATCCGCAGGTCCAGGCCTTCGTGGAAGCTTTCCAGCAACACGCGGCTGTCGAACTGGCGCGCCGCTTCGATCGCCTGCTGCACGTCTTCGATGCTGCGCAGATCCACGGCGACGCCATGGCCTTGCTCGCCATCCAGCGGCTTGACCACGATGCGCTGGTGTTCGTCGAGAAACTCCAGGTTGTCGTCGGCGCTGCCCGCCAACTGTTGCACCGGCACCTGCAGGCCCGCCGCCTTGAGCACCTTGTGGGTGAGGCTCTTGTCCTGGCACAGGGTCATGCTGATGGCGCTGGTCAGGTCGCTCAGGGACTCACGACAACGCACGCGACGCCCGCCGTGGCTAAGGGTGAACAGGCCCGCATCGGCATCGTCCACTTGCACATCAATACCGCGTCGGTGGGCTTCTTCGACAATGATGCGCGCGTAAGGGTTGAACTCCGCCTGCGGCCCCGGGCCCAGAAACAGCGGTTGATTGATACCGTTCTTGCGCTTGATTGCAAAGGTGGTCAACGCCCGAAAGCCGAGCTTGGCGTAAAGGCTCTTGGCCTGGCGGTTATCGTGCAGCACCGACAAGTCCAGGTAGCTCAAGCCTCGGCTCATGAAGTGCTCCACCAAGTGGCGCACCAACACTTCACCGACGCCAGGGCGGGTGCATTGAGGGTCGACGGCCAGACACCAGAGGCTGCATCCGTTCTCCGGGTCCTGGAAGGCCTTGTGATGATTGAGGCCCATCACGCTGCCAATCACCGCGCCGCTGTCTTCGTCTTCGGCCAGCCAGTACACCGGGCCGCCTTGATGACGTGGGGTGAGGCGTTCCGGGTCGACAGGCAGCATCCCGCGGCCCTGGTACAGGTGGTTGACCGCTTGCCAGTCGGCCTCGCTCTGTACCCGGCGAATACGAAAGCCGCGAAATACACGGGTGGCCGGGCGGTAGTCGGTGAACCACAGGCGCAGGGTGTCGGACGGGTCGAGGAACAGTTGCTGCGGGTCAATGCCCAGGATTTGCTGAGGCGCGGCCACGTACAGCGCGATATCACGCTCGCCGGGCTGCTCGTTGAGCAGTTCCTGAGCCAGGCTTGCCGGGTCGGGAAAGGTGTGGCCGATCAACAAACGGCCCCAGCCGCAATGCACGGCAATCGGGTCGGCGGCCAGTGCGCTGCCATCTTCGGCCAGGCGCGCTTGCAGGCGCTCGTAGGTCGGCGCCTGGCCCTTGAGTAAGCGTTGGCTGTAAGCCGCGGCATTCGGTTTCATGGATCAGATTCCTTGTTCGCTCAGCCACAGGTTCAGCGCCGCCAGCTGCCACAGCTTGGAGCCGCGCAGCGGGGTCAATTGGCCTTGCGGGTCGGTGAGCAAGCGGTCGAGCATGGCCGGGTTGAACAGCCCGCGGTCCTGGCTCGGGTCCAGCAGCAACTCGCGCACCCAATTCAAGGTATCGCCCTGCAGGTGCTTGAGGCCGGGCACCGGGAAGTAGCCTTTCTTGCGGTCGATGACTTCGCTGGGGATCACCCGACGCGCCGCTTCCTTGAGCACCTGTTTGCCGCCGTCGGGCAGCTTGAACTGGGCCGGCACACGGGCCGACAGTTCTACCAGGCGGTAGTCGAGAAACGGCGTGCGCGCTTCCAGGCCCCAGGCCATGGTCATGTTGTCGACGCGTTTGACCGGGTCGTCCACCAGCATCACCGTGCTGTCCAGGCGCAGGGCCTTGTCCACCGCTGCGTCGGCGCCCGGCATTGCAAAGTGCTCGCGCACGAAATCGCCAGCAGCGTCGTTGGCGGTCAGCCATTGGGGCGCGACGGTCGCCGCGTAGTCGTCGTAGCTGCGGTCGAAAAACGCCTCGCGGTAGGCCGCGTACGGGTCGCTGGCACCGTCCACTTGCGGGTACCAGTGGTAACCGGCGAACAGTTCATCGGCGCCCTGGCCGCTCTGCACCACTTTGCAATGCTTGGCCACTTCCCGCGACAGCAGGTAGAAGGCGATGCAGTCATGGCTGACCATCGGCTCGCTCATGGCGCGGAAGGCGGCCGGCAGTTGCTCGATGATCTCGCTTTCGGCGATGCGCAGTTGGTGGTGATGGGTGCCGTAGTGTTTGGCGATCAGGTCTGAGTACTGGAACTCGTCGCCACGTTCGCCGCCGGCGTCTTCAAAGCCGATGGAAAAGGTCGACAAATCCTCCACGCCCACTTCACGCAGCAGGCCGACGAGCATGCTCGAGTCGACGCCGCCGGACAGCAGCACCCCCACATCCACCGCCGCACGTTGGCGAATGGCCACGGCTTCGCGGGTGCTGTCGAGCACGCGGTCGGTCCAGTCTTCCAGGGTCAGGTGTTTTTCGTCCTCATGGGGCCCGTAGGGCAGGGTCCACCAGGTTTTCTGTTCGGTCTTGCCGCTGGCGTCGATGCGCATCCAACTGGCGGGCGGCAGCTTTTCGATGCCGGCCAACAACGTGCGCGGCGCAGGGACCACGGCGTGGAAATTCAGGTAGTGGTTGAGGGCGACCGGATCGAGGATCGGGTTGATATCCCCACCCTTGAGCAACGCGGGCAACGCTGAGGCAAAGCGCAGGCGTTGGCCGGTGCGCGACAGGTACAAGGGCTTCACACCGAGACGGTCACGAGCGATGAACAGACGCTGGGCATCACGCTCCCAGATGGCGAAAGCGAACATGCCGTTGAGCTTGGGCAGCAGCGCTTCGCCCCAGGCGTGGTAGCCCTTGAGCAGCACTTCGGTGTCGCCGCCGGAATAGAAGGCGTAACCCAGGGCTTCCAGCTCTTGGCGCAGCTCCGGGAAATTATAGATAGCGCCATTGAACGCCAGGGACAGCCCCAGATGGGCGTCGACCATCGGTTGGGCAGAGCCGTCCGACAGGTCCATGATCTTCAGGCGGCGGTGGCCCAGGGCAATCGGCCCTTGGGCATGAAAGCCCCAGGCGTCGGGGCCTCGGGGGGCGAGGTGGTGCGTGATGCGTTCTACGGCTGCCAGGTCGGCAGGTTGATGATCAAAGCGTAACTCGCCAGCTAGTCCACACATAAATTCCTTACCGGTTTTTCCGTTGGGGAGGGGTCAATACTCAATACGCCCAAAAGGGCGCGTACCCAGAAACTGACCCAGTGCTATGCGTGGAGTTTTAGACCGATAAGTTATAAGGCAGATAGCCGCCTTGCCTTTAATCCGGCTTTTTTTGTGCAGCGCCCTGGCCTCGCACCAGCGTGCGCAGGGCAAATCGATTGGGGTGGCAAGCCTCGGCTACGCTGGTGGGCACTGGCAGGGGCTCATCACTCAGCCATGCAGCCAGCAGTTCGCCGCACAACGGCGCAGTGATCAGGCCACGCGAGCCATGGCCGCTATTGAGAAACAGCCCCGGCAGCCACGGGCAGGGCGTTTGCGGCACTTGCCGGGCGTCTTTGCCCAGTACCGCATAAGCCTGCTGAAACGCCGCATGGTCGGCCAGTGGCCCAACGATGGGCAGGTAGTCGGGGCTGGTACAACGAAACGCGGCACGGCCTTCCAGTTGTTCGGCCGCCAGGCGGTCGGCACCCAGGCGCTGCAGCAGGTCGGTAGACATCTCGCGCAGCATCTGCAGGTTGCCGCTGTGTTCGGCGGGCGTGGGCGTGAGGTCTTGATTGTTGAAGTCAAAACTGGCGCCCAGGGTGTGTTCGCCAAGCCGGGCCGGCGCGACGTAGCCCTCGGCACAGACCACCGTGGCCAGCGCTTTACTCGCGCAGGTTTGCGCCAGCCGAGTGATCTGCCCGCGGATGCGCTTGAGCGGTATGTCTGCACTGAAGGGGAAACGCTTGATCTCCGCAGCCCCGGCGAGCACCACGACACCGGCGCTGGCCAGCACGCGGTCACCGGCGCGGGCTTGCCATTGGTCGTCGAGCCGGTGCAGTTCCAGTGCCTCGTGGTGGGTGAGCACTTCAATCAGTGGATGTTTCGCCTGCCACTGGCACAGCGCGGGCGGATGCACCCAACCGCCCTCTGGAAAAAACAACCCGCCGTGGGCCAGTTCGATTCCCGCCTTTTGCTGCGCCTGCTCGCGGTCCAGCAGATGCAGCAGATCCGGAGCAAAGGCGTTTGCCAATTGAGCCTGACGCTGGATCTCTTTGGCGTCAAACGCCAGTTGCAACACGCCACAGCCGTCCCAATCGACACCTCGGTGCAAATGTTCCAGCAGGCGTCGGGTGTGGCCAAAACCGCTGACTATCAGTTGGGACAAGGCCGTGCCATGGGCCGAAAGTTTGAGGTACAACACACCCTGTGGGTTGCCCGACGCTTCCTGTGCCAAGCCGGCGTGGCGCTCCAGAAGGCTGACACGCCAACCCCTGGCGGCCAGGCTGGCGGCGGTCGCGCAACCGGCCAGGCCACCGCCGATGACCAAGGCATGACGTTCTCCCTCGATGGCGGGTGGCCGGGCGAACCAGGGTTTACGTGGGGCCGGCGCGGGTAAGTCGGCGGGCCAACCGACAAACTCCCCACGCAGGATCTCCCACTTATGGCCGATGCCTGGCGTGCGTTTCATCTTGAACCCGGCTGCATTGATCAACCGCCTTACCCAGCCGGTGCTGGTGAAGGTGCTGATGGTCGAGCCCGGTGCCGCCAGGCGCGCCAGTTGGGCGAACAGCTCGGCGGTCCACATGTCGGGGTTTTTCGCCGGGGCGAACCCGTCGAGAAACCATGCATCGACCTGGGCGTCCAGTTGCGGCAATTGTTCCAGCGCATCGCCGATCAACAGGGTCAGGGTCACGCGGCCGTTGTCCAGTACCAGGCGCTGGAAACCCTGGTGGATGGCAATGTATTGCGCCAGCAGTTGCTCGGCCAAGGGTTGCAGTTCGGGCCAGAGGGCGAGGGCGCGTTGCAGGTCGGCATGGCTGAGGGGGTACTTTTCCACGCTGACGAAGTGCAGCCGCGCACCGGCGACTGCGTGCTGTTCGAACAACTGCCAGGCGCAGAGGAAGTTCAAGCCGGTGCCGAAGCCAGTTTCACCAATCACCAGGCGCCCACCTGCGGGCAAGGCGGCGAAGCGTTCCTGCAAGCGGTTCTGCTCCAGGAACACGTAGCGGGTTTCTTCCAGGCCCGATTGGTCGGAGAAATACACGTCGTCGAATACCCGCGAATGCGGGCGGCCTTGGTCATCCCAGTCGAGCTGGGCGTGGGTGATGGGGTTCATGGCGGCTCATAAAATGAAAGCGGGCAAAGGCAAGGCGGCCATTCTAGCCGATCAACCGGCGTTGAATTGATCCATGGCAAGGCTGGGTTGTATTTCCTTGCGCGTGTCGGGGCCCAATCCGCTAGTCTTGAGCCATCTTGAAACGGAGCTGCCCATGTTCGAATCCGCCGAAATCGGTCACGCCATCGACAAAGACACCTACGACGCCGAAGTGCCGGCCTTGCGTGAAGCCTTGCTGGAAGTTCAGTACGAGCTGCAACAGCAGAAACGCTTCCCGGTGATCATCCTCATCAACGGCATCGAGGGCGCGGGCAAGGGTGAAACCGTCAAGCTGCTCAATGAATGGATGGACCCGCGCCTGATCGAAGTGCGCACCTTCGACCAGCAGACCGACGAAGAACTGGCGCGTCCACCGGCCTGGCGCTACTGGCGGCAACTGCCGGCCAAGGGCCGCATGGGCATTTTCTTCGGCAACTGGTACAGCCAGATGCTGCAAGGCCGCGTGCATGGGCAGATCAAGGATGCGCGCCTGGACCAGGCCATCGCCGGCGCCGAACGTCTGGAAAAGATGCTCTGCGATGAAGGTGCGCTGATCTTCAAGTTCTGGTTCCACCTGTCCAAAAAACAGATGAAGGCGCGCCTCAAGGCCCTGGCCGACGACCCGCTGCACAGCTGGCGCATCAGCCCATTGGACTGGCAGCAGTCCAAGACCTACGACAAGTTCGTGCATTTCGGTGAGCGTGTGCTGCGCCGCACCAGCCGCGATTACGCGCCGTGGCATGTGATCGAAGGCGTCGACCCCCATTACCGTGGGCTGACCGTGGGCAAGATCCTGCTCGATGGGCTGCAAAGTGCCCTGAACCAGGCCAAGGTCAAGGCCAGCGGCATGAACCCGGCGCCGTTGCTTGCCTCGGTGGACCAAAAGAGCCTGCTCGACAGCCTCGACATGACCCTGCGCCTGGACAAGGACGACTATGAAGAGCAACTGATTACCGAACAGGCGCGCTTCTCTGGCCTGATGCGCGACAAACGTATGCGCAAGCACGCGCTGGTAAGCGTGTTCGAGGGCAACGACGCGGCGGGCAAGGGTGGGGCGATCCGTCGAGTGGCGGCAGCACTGGACCCGCGCCAGTACCACATCGTGCCGATTGCCGCGCCCAGCGAAGACGAACGGGCCCAGCCTTATCTATGGCGGTTCTGGCAGAAAATCCCGGCGCGCGGCATGTTCACCGTGTTTGACCGCTCCTGGTACGGCCGCGTGCTGGTGGAACGCATCGAAGGCTTCTGTACCCCTGCGGACTGGATGCGCGCCTATGGCGAGATCAATGACTTCGAAGAGCAACTGCGCGATGCGGGGGTGATCGTGGTCAAGTTCTGGCTGGCCATCGACAAGGAGACGCAACTGGAGCGCTTCCAGGCCCGTGAAGAAATCCCCTTCAAACGCTTCAAGATCACCGAAGACGACTGGCGCAATCGCGACAAGTGGGACGACTACCGCGCGGCAGTGGGCGATATGGTTGACCGCACCAGCACCGAGGTGGCGCCCTGGACTCTGGTCGAGGCCAACGACAAGCGCTGGGCGCGGGTCAAGGTGCTGCGCACCATCAACCGTGCGCTGGAAGAAGCGTTTGACAAAAGCGACAAGCACGACAAGAAGAAAAAGAAATAGCCTGTAGGAGCGAGCTTGCTCGCGAAAAACGTCAACGATTACGCGTGTTTCCTGAGTGAACGCGGCGCCTATTAGTTTTTCGCGAGCAAGCTCGCTCCTACAGAGGCTCCATGCTTTTGCATCCACGCAGTGAATGATCATCGCGGTCGGCCAGGCCTGGATCTATCCTCGATCCACAACCACAAGATCGAGGTAGCCCATGCGTGAAGTAGTGATCGTCGACAGCGTGCGAACCGGCCTGGCCAAATCCTTTCGCGGCAAGTTCAACCAGACCCGTCCCGATGACATGGCGGCCCATTGTGTCAATGCGCTGCTGGCCCGCAACGGTATAGACCCGGCGACGGTGGAAGACTGCATCGTCGGTGCCGGCTCCAACGAAGGCGCCCAGGGCTATAACATCGGGCGCAATGTGGCGGTGCTCTCGCAACTGGGCACCGGTACGGCGGGCATGACCCTCAACCGCTTCTGTTCGTCGGGCTTGCAGGCGATTGCCATTGCCGCCAACCAGATCGCTTCGGGCTGCAGCGACATCATTGTTGCCGGTGGCGTGGAGTCCATCAGCCTGACCATGAAGAGCGTCAACACCGATAACCTGATCAACCCGCTGCTTAAGGAACAGGTGCCGGGCATTTACTTCCCCATGGGCCAGACCGCCGAAATCGTTGCGCGCCGCTATCACGTCAGCCGCGAAGACCAGGACCTTTATGCGCTGCAAAGCCAGCAACGCACCGCCCAGGCCCAGGCTGATGGCTTGTTCAACGATGAAATCGTGCCGATGGCGGTCAAGTACAAGGTCGAGGACAAGAACACTGGCGCGGTGCAGATCCTGGATGGCGTGGTAGACCGGGACGACTGCAACCGCCCGGACACCACCCTGGCCAGCCTCAGCGGCTTGAAGCCGGTGTTTGCCGAGGATGGCTCGGTGACGGCAGGTAACTCCTCGCAGCTCTCCGACGGTGCGTCGATGACCCTGGTGATGAGCCTGGGAAAAGCTCTGGAACTGGGGCTCAAGCCCAAGGCGTTCTTCCGTGGCTTTACCGTGGCCGGTTGCGAGCCGGACGAGATGGGCATCGGCCCGGTGTTCTCGGTGCCCAAGTTGCTCAAGGCCAAGGGTTTGCAGGTGGCGGATATCGACTTGTGGGAACTCAATGAGGCCTTTGCTTCCCAGTGCCTTTACGCACGCAATCGCCTGGAGATCGATAACGCCAAATACAATGTCAACGGCGGCTCGATTTCCATCGGGCACCCGTTCGGCATGACCGGCTCGCGGCAGGTGGGGCACCTGGTGCGCGAACTGCAACGGCGCAACCTGCGTTACGGGGTTGTCACCATGTGTGTGGGGGGTGGGATGGGCGCCACCGGACTCTTCGAAGCCGTACGCTGAGTCAGGTTGGAATACCGCCAATGTGGGAGCTGGCTTGCCTGCGATTGCGGTGGGTCAGCGACAGATTGGACACAGATAAATCGCCATCGCAGGCAAGCCAGCCCCCACATTCAAGACTGTGACGTATCCGAACTCAGTGACTTGCCCCTAGAATGCCTGCTCCACTTCCTCTGGCATCTGGGGCACTCATGCACATCTCTTCCGGCCGCTGGGTCTACGGTTTCTTCCTGACCCTGCTGACCGCGTTTCTGTGGGGCATTCTCCCGATCAAGCTCAAGCAAGTGTTGCAGGTGATGGACCCGATCACCGTGACCTGGTTTCGCCTCATGGTAGCGGGCACGTGCCTGTTCGTTTACCTGGCCGCCACCAAACGTCTGCCCAGCCGCAAAGTGCTTGGCCCCAAGGGTGGGTGGCTGGTGGGCATGGCGGTGTGTGGCCTGGTGGGCAACTACGTGTTGTACCTGGTTGGCCTGAAAATGCTCAGCCCAGGCACTGCGCAGTTGGTGGTGCAGATGGGGCCGATCTTTCTGATGGTTGCCAGTGTGTTTGTGTTCAAGGAGCGCTTCAGTCTGGGGCAGGGTGTGGGGCTGGTGGTGCTGATCGCAGGCTTTGGCTTGTTTTTCAACCAACGCCTGGTGGAGTTGCTGACGTCCATGGGCACCTACACCGCCGGTGTGCTGACGATCCTGCTCGCCACCACCATCTGGGTGTTCTATGCACTGGGGCAGAAGCAGTTGCTGACGGTATGGAATTCATTGCAGGTGATGATGGTGATCTACCTGTCGTGCGCGGTGTTGCTCACGCCTTGGGCGCACCCGCTGGAGGCGTTGCAGTTGAGCCCGTTGCAAGGCTGGCTGCTGCTGGCGTGCTGCATGAATACGCTGGTGGCCTACGGCGCATTTGCCGAAGCCCTGGCGCATTGGGAAGCCTCGCGGGTCAGTGCGACCCTGGCGTTGACGCCGTTGGTGACCTTTGTGGCGGTGGCAGTGGCGGCCTGGCTGTGGCCGGACTATGTGCAAGCCGAAGAGATCAATGCCTTGGGGTATGTGGGGGCTTTGGTGGTGGTGACTGGCTCGGCGATGGTCGCGCTGGCGCCTTCGCTGCTCGCCGGGCTCAGGGCCCGGCGGCTGCGGATGTCGGTTTAAGCGCCGAGCATGTTTTCCGGGCGCACCCACTGGTCAAACTCGGCATCGGTGAGGTAGCCCAGCTCCAGTGCAGCCTCACGCAGTGTCAGCCCTTCGGCGTAAGCCTTCTTGGCGATTTCGGCTGACTTGTCGTAGCCGATATGCGGGTTGAGGGCGGTGACCAGCATCAGCCCGCGTTCCAGGTGCTGGGCCATTTGCTCGGCGTCGGGTTCGAGGCCAGCAATGCAATGCTCCTGGAAGTTGTTGCAGCCATCGGCCAGCAGGCGAATCGACTCCAGCAGGTTGTGGATGATCACCGGTTTGTACACGTTCAACTGCAAGTGCCCTTGGCTGGCGGCCATGCCGATGGTCACGTCGTTGCCCAGCACCTGGCAGGCCAGCATCGACAGCGCTTCGCATTGTGTGGGGTTGACCTTGCCGGGCATGATCGAACTGCCCGGTTCGTTGGCCGGCAACTTGACTTCGGCCAGCCCGGCGCGAGGGCCCGAACCCAGCAGGCGCAGGTCGTTGGCGATTTTCATCAGCGCCACGGCCAGGGTTTTCAGCGCGCCGTGCAAGGTCACCAGCGGCTCATGGCCGGAGAGGGCGGCGAATTTGTTCGGCGCGGTCACAAAGGGTAGACCCGACAACGCGGCCAGCTCGGAAGCAATCGCCTCGCCAAAGCCATGGGGGGCATTGAGGCCGGTGCCGACGGCGGTGCCGCCCTGGGCCAGCTCGCACACCGCGGGCAGGGCGCTGCGGATCGCACGCTCGGCGTAATCGAGCTGGGCGATAAACGCCGAAAGTTCCTGGCCGAAGGTGATCGGTGTGGCATCCATCATGTGGGTACGGCCGGTCTTGACCAGCTTCATATGCCGCGCGGCCAATTCTGCCAGCCCACCGGACAAAGTGGCGATTGCCGGCAGCAGTTGCTTGTTCACCGCTTGCACCGCAGCAATGCTCATGGCGGTGGGGAAGCAGTCGTTGGAACTCTGGGAACGGTTGACGTGATCGTTGGGGTGCACCGGGCTCTTGCCGCCGCGGTTGTTGCCGGCCAGTTCGTTGGCGCGGCCAGCGATCACTTCGTTGGCGTTCATGTTGCTCTGGGTGCCACTGCCGGTCTGCCAGACCACCAGCGGGAACTGGTCGTCATGCTGGCCGTCCAGGACTTCGTCGGCAGCCTGCTCGATCAGGCGGGCAATATCGGCGGGCAAGTCGCCGTTGCGGTCGTTGACCCGCGCCGCAGCCTTCTTGATCAGGGCCAGGGCATGCAATACCGCCAGCGGCATGCGCTGCTCGCCAATCGCGAAATTGACCAGCGAACGTTGGGTTTGCGCGCCCCAATAGGCGTCATCAGGGACCTGTACTTCCCCCAGGCTGTCGGTTTCGATACGGCTCATCGGTCACCCTCCTTATGCAGTCGTGATTGGTCAGTTTAGGCCCTGGCGGCCAGCGTGGGTTCCCTAAAAGCGCATTTGTGCCATCGCGCCCCGTGAAACCGGGGCTTGCCAAGGAGTGGGGTTGAGCCGCGAGGTTTTTTAGGCGCAGAATGGTCGCCCTTGGGGTCTTACCTCGCCTGCTAGAAAAGGAAACTCGATGACTCGTCTTCGTGCCATCTGTACCGCGGTTGCTCTGGTTTGCGCCAGCGGCCAGGTTCTTGCCGATACCGCCAGCCACAACGCCAGTGCCGAAGCCTTCCTTACCCTGGCCCATGCTGACAAGCTGGGGACCCCGGTGTACATGCAAGTGCAGCAAATGTTCGCCCAGCGTTTCGAACAGACCAAGGCGCCTGCCGCCAAGCAGTCGGTACTGGACAGCTACCAGGCCAAGGCCAACGCCGCTCTGGACCAGGCCATCGGCTGGCCGAAGCTCAAGCCTGACATGGTCAAGCTCTACACCACCAACTTCAGCGAATCCGAGCTCAAGGACCTGGTAGCGTTCTACCAGTCGCCACTTGGCAAGAAAGTCCTGGAAAAAATGCCCCAGCTGACCCAGCAATCGGCCCAGATGACCCAGGCCAAGCTGGAAAGCGCCGTACCGGTGGTGAACAAGCTGTTGGAAGACATGACCAACGAGCTGGCGCCAAAAGCCGCCGCACCGGCCAAGAAGAAGTAAGCAGGAATGACCATGCAACAGCGTATCGAAACGGCCCTTGCCGCCCTGGCCCCGCAACACTTGAGCGTGCTGGATGAAAGCCACATGCACAGCCGTGGGTTGCAGACCCACTTCAAGGCCGTGCTGGTCAGCCAGCAGTTCGAGGGGCTCAACCGCGTCAAGCGCCATCAGAAGGTCTATGCCACCCTGGGTGATCTGATGAGCGAGTTCCATGCGCTGGCGCTGCATACCTATACGCCCGACGAGTGGGCGACAATCGACGCAGCCCCGGCCTCGCCGACCTGCGCCGGCGGACATTGATGGGGTAACCCTGATAGAATCCGCAACGCGCCGCTTAGCCGGCGCGTTTTTTTTGCATCCGGTTCACCCCTTACGAGGGTAGCCACCTGGAGAGAACACCCATGACTCAACCGATTGTCGTGGCGGCACTGTATAAGTTCGTCACCCTCGAAGATTACGTCGCCCTGCGCGAGCCCCTGTTGCAGGCGATGGTCGATAACGGCATCAAAGGCACCTTGCTGATCGCCGAAGAAGGCATCAACGGCACCGTTTCCGGCAGCCGCGAAGGCATTGACGGGCTGATGGCCTGGCTGAAAAAAGACCCGCGCATGGTCGACATCGACCACAAGGAATCCTACTGCGATGACCAGCCGTTCTATCGCACCAAGGTCAAGCTCAAGAAAGAGATCGTGACCCTGGGCGTTGAAGGCGTCGACCCGAACAAAAAAGTCGGTACCTATGTCGACCCGCAGGATTGGAATGCGTTGATCAGCGACCCGGAAGTGCTGTTGATCGACACCCGTAACGACTACGAAGTGTCCATCGGCACCTTTGAAGGCGCGATCGACCCGAAAACTACCAGTTTTCGCGAATTTCCCGACTACATCAAAGCCAACTTCGACCCGGCCAAGCACAAGAAGGTCGCCATGTTCTGCACTGGCGGCATTCGCTGTGAGAAGGCCTCGAGCTACATGCTCAGCGAAGGCTTCGATGAGGTCTACCACCTCAAGGGCGGTATCCTGAAGTACCTCGAAGAGGTGCCCCAGGAAGAAACCAAATGGCAGGGCGACTGCTTTGTGTTCGACAATCGCGTGACCGTGCGCCACGACTTGAGCGAAGGCGACTACGATCAATGTCATGCCTGCCGCACACCCGTGAGCGTAGAAGACCGCGCCTCCGAGCATTACGTGGCGGGCATCAGTTGCCCCCATTGCTGGGATAAGCTGCCGGAGAAGACCCGTCGCAGTGCAATCGACCGCCAGAAGCAGATCGAACTGGCCAAGGCCCGCAACATGCCGCACCCGATTGGTTACAACTACAAGCAAACCCCTTCCGAGGCCTGAGCCATGTCTGCGCGCCTGCTCTATGTAATGGACCCGATGTGTTCCTGGTGCTGGGGCTTTGCCCCGGTGGCACAAGCGCTGGTGGAGCAGGCCCAGGCGGCCGGCGTGGACGTGCACCTGGTGGTGGGCGGCTTGCGCACCGGCAGCGGCGCGGCGCTGGAGCCGACTACCCGGCGCTACATCCTTGAACACTGGCAGGCCGTCACCGACGCCACCGGCCAGCCGTTCAAGCGTGACGGCGCGCTGCCCGACGGTTTTGTCTACGACACGGAGCCGGCGTGCCGCGCTATCGTCACCGCACGCAGCCTGGCGCCAGATTGCGCCTGGAAGCTGCTGGGGCTGATCCAGCATGCGTTCTATGTCGAAGGACGGGACGTGACCCTCGCCCATGTGTTGGTTGAGCTGGCCGAGCAGGCCGGCATTCCACGTATCGAGTTTGCCGGCGAGTTCGACCGTGCCGATCAGCACGCGGCCACGGCGGCCGATTTCACTTGGGTGCAGGACCTGGGCATTGCCGGGTTCCCGACCCTGCTGGCCGAGCGCAACGGCCAGTTGGCCTTGCTGACCAATGGTTACCAGCCGCTGTCCGAGCTGTCGCCGTTACTGGGTCGATGGCTGGAGCGAGCTGCCTGTGTATGAACAGCCTCCACGCACCGACCGCCTGACCTGGGCGGAAATTCGCCGCCTGGCCCTGCGTCACAAGAAATCCCTGTGGGTCGCCAACGGCGTCGCCGTGCTCGCCACCCTGTGCAGCGTGCCTATCCCGCTGTTGTTGCCGTTGCTGGTGGACGAAGTGCTACTGGGCCATGGCGATGCCGCCCTCAAGGTGATGAACCACGCGCTGCCCCTGGGTTGGCAAAAAGCCGCAGGCTATATCGGCCTGATGCTCTTGGTCACCCTGGCCCTGCGTTGCGGCGCGCTGGTGTTCAACGTGGTGCAGGCGCGGCTGTTTGCGCGCTTGGCCAAGGACATCGTGTACCGCATCCGCGTGCGTCTGATTGAGCGTCTCAAGCGTATCTCCCTGGGTGAGTACGAAAGCCTGGGCAGCGGTACGGTCACCACTCATCTGGTGACCGACCTGGACACGCTGGACAAATTCGTGGGTGAAACCCTCAGTCGCTTCCTGGTGGCGATGCTGACCCTGGTCGGCACCTCGGCGATCCTGGTGTGGATGCATTGGCAACTGGCGTTGTTGATCCTGTTGTTCAACCCGTTGGTGATCTACGCCACGGTGCAATTGGGCAAGCGCGTCAAGCACCTCAAGAAGCTGGAAAACGACAGTACTTCACGCTTTACCCAGGCGCTGACTGAAACCCTCGATGCCATCCAGGAAGTACGTGCCGGCAACCGCCAAGGCTTTTTCCTCGGGCGGCTGGGCCAGCTTGCCCAGGAAGTGCGTGACTACGCCATTCATTCCCAGTGGAAAACCGACGCGTCGAGCCGCGCCAGTGGCTTGCTGTTCCAGTTCGGTATCGACATCTTCCGCGCCGCGGCCATGCTCACCGTGCTGTTTTCAGACCTGTCCATCGGCCAGATGCTCGCGGTGTTCAGTTACCTGTGGTTCATGATTGGCCCGGTGGAACAACTGCTGAACCTGCAATACGCCTATTACGCGGCGGGCGGCGCGCTGTCGCGCATCAACGAGCTGCTGGCGCGTGCCGATGAGCCGCAATACCCAGGCGGCGCAGACCCGTTCAGCGGGCGCGAGACGGTCGGCATCGAAGTGCGTGGCCTCGACTTCGGCTACGGCGAAGACCTGGTACTCAACCAGTTGAACCTGGCCATCGCACCGGGTGAAAAGGTGGCAATTGTCGGCGCCAGCGGCGGCGGTAAAAGTACCCTGGTGCAACTGTTGCTGGGGCTCTACACGCCGCAGGCCGGCAGCATTGGCTTTGGCACTGCCACCCAGCAGGAGATTGGCCTGGAGACCATCCGCGAGAACGTCGCGGTGGTGCTGCAACACCCTGCGCTGTTCAACGATACCGTGCGCGCCAACCTGACCATGGGCCGCACCCGCACCGATCAAGCCTGCTGGCAGGCGCTGGAAATCGCCCAACTGGATGCTACTGTCAAGGCATTGCCCTTGGGCCTGGACAGCGTGGTCGGGCGTTCGGGCGTGCGCTTTTCCGGTGGCCAGCGGCAACGCCTGGCGATTGCCCGCATGGTGCTCGCCGAGCCTAAAGTGGTGATTCTGGACGAGGCCACGTCTGCATTGGATGCGGCGACCGAATACAACCTGCACCAGGCACTGGCGCGGTTTCTCAGCGGGCGTACTACACTGATCATCGCCCACCGGCTGTCTGCGGTGAAGCAGGCTGACCGAGTGTTGGTGTTCGATGGCGGGCACATCGCCGAGGATGGCGACCATCAGCAGTTGATTGCCGATGGTGGGTTGTACGCCAAACTGTACGGACACTTGCAACAAGTACGTTGATTTAGCTTAGGCTGTGCTATCGGGAGCGGATTTTCGCGTGCGTATTAAGCTGTGCATGTGTAAGGGACTTCATGAAGCAAAAGCGGACTCTCGGAACGCCACGCCTGTTGGGTATTGTCTGGCCCTTCATCGCCGTCGTGTTGTTCCAGGCATTGTTAGGCTGCGTCAGTCTCTACGTGCTTTCGGCAGTGCGGGGCTATGTGGCGGGCGAAAGCCTGTGGTCCAAGGGCCAGAAGGATGCCATCTACTACCTGACCCTCTACGCCGATAACCGCAACGACGCCACCTACCTCAAATACCAGCAGGCCATTGCCGTGCCCCAGGGTGGGCATGAATTGCGCATTGCCCTGGACCGTCCCAATCCAGACATGGAGGCCGCGCGCCTGGGTATCCTCAAGGGCGGCAACCATCCGGACGACGTTTCCAGCCTGATCTGGCTGTACCTCAACTTCCGCCATTTCAGCTACCTGGAAAAAGCCATTGAGCTGTGGACGGTGGGCGACGGCTATCTGCTGCAGTTGGATGAGCTGGCCCAGGAGATGCACGGCGCCATTACCTCCGGCTACGTCAGCAGTGACGATGTCCATAGCTGGAAGGCGCGCATCACGGCCATCAATGAAGGGGTGACGCCCGCCGCCAAGGCGTTCAGCGATGCCCTGGGCGAAGGTTCGCGGATGATCCTGCGCCTGTTGTTGATCACCAACCTGGCGACGGCCTTGGGCCTGATCGTGTTGGCGCTGCTGCGCACCCACAAGCTGCTGGCCCAGCGTCATGCCTTTGCCGATGCGCTGCAAGCGGAGAAGGAGCGGGCGCAGATTACATTGGAGTCGATTGGCGACGGGGTGATTACCACCGATGTCGACGGGGCCATTGCCTATATGAACCCTGCCGCTGAAGCCTTGACCCACTGGCGCTCGGAGCAGGCCCAGGGCCTGCCGCTGGCGGCGTTGTTCAAGCTTTTGAATGAAAACGCCGAGCCCGACGGATTCACCCTGATTGAGCACATCGTCAAGGGCCAGTTCAGCGGCGGCAGCGAGCATTCCAAGCTGATCCAGCGCCTGGACGGCAGCACGGTCTCGGTCACCCTGGTGGGCGCGCCGATCCGCAGCGCCGGCAAGATCAGCGGTGCGGTCCTGGTGCTGCACGACATGACCCAGGAACGCCAGTACATCGCCAATCTTTCCTGGCAGGCCACCCATGACGCCTTGACCGGCCTGGCCAACCGTCGCGAGTTCGAGTTCCGCCTTGAACAGGTGCTGCAACAGGTCGCGCGCCAGCAAAGTGGGCGACATGCCTTGATGTTCCTCGACCTCGACCAGTTCAAGCTGGTCAATGACACCTGTGGCCACGCGGCGGGCGATGAATTGTTGCGTCACATCTGCGCGCTATTGCAATCAGACCTGCGCGAAGGCGACACCCTGGCTCGGTTGGGCGGCGACGAGTTTGGCATCCTGCTGGAAAACTGCCCGGCGCAGGTGGCGGAAAAAATTGCCGAGAGCTTGCGCCATACCGTGCAGAGCTTGCACTTCGTGTGGAAGGGGCGGCCCTTCATGACCACTGTCAGCATCGGCCTGGTGCATATCTCGCAAACCCCGACCACCCTGGAAACCTCCCTGCGCGCCGCCGATATGGCGTGCTACATGGCCAAGGAAAAGGGGCGCAACCGGGTGCAGGTCTACCACGTCGACGACTCGGAATTGTCTCTGCGGTTTGGCGAGATGGCCTGGGTACAGCGGCTGCATATCGCCCTGGAGGAAGATCGCTTTTGCCTCTACGCCCAGGAAATCGCGCCGTTGGGCCCTACCGACGCTGGCAATGGGCACATCGAAATTCTCCTGCGCCTGCATGACGAAGCGGGGCGGATCATTTTACCCAACAGTTTTATTCCGGCTGCCGAGCGCTACGGTTTGATGACGTCCCTGGACCGTTGGGTAGTGGAAAACGTATTCAAGATTATCGCCCGCTGCATGCATGAACGTCCGGGCCGACCCATGGCCATGTGTGCGATTAATCTGTCAGGCATCACCATTGGCGATGATGACTTTTTGGGTTTTTTACGTCAGAAATTCGATAGTTACAGCATTCCACCGGAAATGATTTGTTTTGAAATAACTGAAACGAGCGCTATAGCCAATTTGGGCAGTGCGATTCGATTTATTAATGAACTCAAAGCGTTAGGGTGCCATTTTTCCCTGGATGACTTTTGCGCCGGAATGTCCTCATTCGCATATTTGAAACATTTACCTGTAGACTTCCTGAAGATCGATGGAAGTTTCGTAAAGGATATGCTGGACGACCCGATTAACCGCGCCATGGTCGAGGTGATCAACCACATCGGCCACGTCATGGGTAAGCGCACGATTGCCGAGTTTGTTGAAACACCCCAGATCGAACAGGCTTTACTTGAGATAGGTGTGGATTACGCTCAGGGCTACCTGATTGAACGCCCGCAATTGTTTACCTTTGATAGCCTGCAGTGCCGACCTGAGCGGCCGCAGCCTCTGTTATTCAAGGCGCCCGGCACTTTCCGCTGAAACATTTGCTGGTCTGTACAATCACACTTGAAAAGGAGCCCCACAGTGATCGACACATTCAACAGAACCGGCCCGCTTATGGAAGCCTCGAGTTACCCCGCCTGGGCGCAGCAACTGATCCAGGACTGTAGCGAGAGCAAGCGTCGGGTTGTCGAGCACGAACTGTACCAGCGCATGCGCGACAACGCCCTCAGCGCCAAGACCATGCGCCACTACCTGATTGGTGGTTGGCCGGTGGTGGAACAGTTTGCCTTGTACATGGCGCAGAACCTGACCAAGACCAAGTTTGCCCGCCATCCTGGGGAGGATATGGCGCGCCGTTGGCTGATGCGCAACATTCGCGTGGAGCTCAACCATGCCGACTATTGGGTCAATTGGGCGCGGGCTCACGGCGTCAGCCTTGAAGAACTGCAAGCGCAGGAGGTGCCGCCCGAGTTGCACGCCCTGAGTCATTGGTGCTGGCACACCAGCTCGGCGGATGCGTTGATCGTCGCGATTGCCGCCACCAACTACGCGATCGAGGGGGCGACGGGGGAGTGGTCCGCCGTGGTCTGCTCTACCGGTGTGTATGCTGCCGCCTTCCCTGAGGAAGATCGCAAGCGGGCGATGAAGTGGCTGAAGATGCACGCCCAATACGACGATGCCCACCCTTGGGAAGCCCTGGAAATCATCTGCACACTGGCCGGGACCAACCCGAGCAAGGCCTTGCAGGAAGAGTTGCGCCAAGCGGTGTGCAAGAGCTACGACTACATGCACTTGTTCCTGGAAAGCTGCATGCGTCTAGAGAATGCGGAAAAAGACAAGGCGCCAGCCGTTCGCGAGCGCCCTGTGCGCATCGCCAGCGAGGCGTGATGTAACGGTTCGGATGGTATTTGTGGCCAGGGAGCTTGCTCCCGTTGGACTGCGTAGCAGGCCCATTCTTTTTAAATAAAAAATGGGGCCGCTTCGCGCCCCAGCGGGAGCAAGCTCCCTCGCCACAACTGGCTTTATCCCGCCATCGCCAAGCGGTTGCGACCTTCGCGTTTGGCTACATACAACGCATTGTCGGCACGGCGCAGCAGGCTTTCAGCCGACTCGGCCGCCAGCAGCGTAGAACAGCCGAGGCTCACGGTCAGTTCGATTCGCGTGCCCTCCACCCAGTAGTCCTGGGCTTGCGCCGCCTGGCGCAGGCGTTCTCCCACCATTTTCGCGGCATCGCGACCGGTGTTGGAGAGCAGGATCAAAAACTCTTCCCCGCCAAACCGAAACACCATGTCCACGTTGCGCAGCTGGCGTTTGATCGCCCCGGCTACGGCGCGCAGTACGCTGTCGCCCGCAGCATGCCCATGGGTGTCGTTGATTTTCTTGAAGTGGTCGATGTCCAGCATTAACAAAGAGAGCGGGTGCAAATGCCGGCGTGCCATGTCGATTTCTCGCTGCAGCGTCTGGTCCATGGCCACACGGTTGCCGGTTTCGGTCAACGGGTCACGCAGGGCGCTGCGGGTGGCGGCGCGGTAGAGCAGGGCGTTGCGCATCGGATAAAGCAAGGTCACCAGCAGGAGTTCGAGTTGGCTCAGTTCTTCTTCAAGCAACCGCTGGTTGCGACGAAAGACCAGTTCCCCCAGGTGTTCGCCTTCATGGCTCAGGGTGTAGCTGACGGAGTGATGACCCCGGTGGCCAAACTCCAGGCGCAGGTCGCTGGCGGCGTGACGGTATTGCAACGCGTCCAGCGGCACCAGGCGCTGAACCTCACGAAAGAACAGGCCCAGGATGCGCTCCGGCTCCAGGCTGGTCTGCAACTGCTGGTTCAGTTGCTGGCGAAGTTCGGCGAGGGTGGCGGGGCGGCGTGGGCGCAAGGATGGCTGGCCAAATCCCAGGCGTTGCAATTTGGCACTGTCAAAGTCAATTGCGTTGGTCTGGGTGGGGGTTTTCATAAGCGCGTGGCCTCTAAGCACTGGGCTGTCTTACAGGCGGGATGAGGGTGGCGAGTGCCAAGCGTCTTACTGATCCTTCAGTTCCGTAAAACATTGGAAACAGTTTAAACCGCTTTTCATTGGGTTATAACCCCATGGCCCTGCCGCACGTCTTGTCATCGCCGAACCTGCTTGAACAGTACTAGAGCGAGATTCATGCCAAGTGTATTTAGTTGGCAAAAATCCTTATAAATCAATTAACTAATTTTTAAGTAGAAAATTCCGTTAAAGCATGGCGCCAGTTATTTGGCTGGTTTGGGCCAGCGTTACCGCCGGCCCGGTTGACGTAACTGTTTCGGTGGGGCGAGTTGCTTGTCGCAAATAAACAACGCTTCGGTTATTCGTGAACAAAGTACACCGCACCCATCACCACTAGACCAGGGTGGTACGGTCGATTTGCGCGATGGAGGTGACCCCGGTCAGGGTCATGGCCACGCGCATTTCCTTGGCGAAGATGTCCAGCAGATTCTCTACCCCATGCTGGCCCTCGGCGGCCAGCGCGTAGGCGGTGGCGCGCCCCAGCAGGCACGCCTTGGCGCCCAGGGCGAGCATGCGCACCACGTCGAGCCCGGAGCGAATGCCGGAGTCCACCAGCACGGTCAAGTCATCGCCCACCGCTTCGGCAATCGGCGGCAACGCCTTGGCCGTGGACAGCACCCCGTCGAGCTGGCGGCCGCCATGGTTGGAGACCACGATGCCGTCGGCACCGAAACTCACCGCGTCCTTGGCATCCTGAGGGTCGAGGATGCCCTTGATGATCATCGGGCCTTTCCAGAACTCGCGGATCCACTCCAGGTCTTTCCAACTGATGGATGGGTCGAAGTTGTTGGCCAGCCAACCAATGTAGTCCTCCAGGTGAGTGGGTTTGCCCAGGTATTTGGAAATATTGCCCAGGTCGTGGGGGCGGCCCATCAAGCCCACATCGAAGGCCCACTGCGGCTTGGTCACCGCCTGCAACATGCGCCGCTGCGCTGCATAGGGGCCAGACATGCCCGAGTGCGCATCGCGGTAGCGTGCGCCGGGTGTGGGCATATCCACCGTGAATACCAGGGTGGTCACGCCGGCGGCCTGCGCCCGCTCCAGAGCGTTGCGCATGAAGCCGCGATCCTTGAGCACATACAGCTGGAACCAGATCGACTGCGGGCTTTGCGAGGCCACTTCCTCAATCGAACACACCGACACTGTCGACAGGCAAAAAGGGATGTTTTTGTTGGCCGCCGCCTTGGCTGCTTGCACTTCACCGCGTCGCGCATACATGCCGGTCAGGCCGACCGGGCTAAGGATGACCGGCATCGCCAGTTCGGTACCGAACAGCTGGGTGGTGAGGCTCAGGTCGTCGACATTGCGCAGGATGCGTTGGCGCAGGCTGATCTCGGCCAGGTCCGAACTGTTGGCGCGCAGTGTGTGCTCGGCGTAGGCACCGCCGTCGATGTAATCGAACAGAAAGCGCGGCAACTTGCGCTTGGCCGCAGCGCGGTAATCGGAAGCGGACGAGATGATCATCAACAGTGTCTCCCTGGGCAAAGTGCTACACCCTAAGCAAAGTTATGCCATGATGAAAACAACTTTTATCACTGTCATCCAGTCACTAAAGGAATACTGATGAACCTGCGAACCTTGCGTGCGTTTGTCGAAGTGGTGCGCCAGGGCGGGTTCTCCCAGGCGGCCGAAGTGGTTGCCCTGACCCAGTCCACCGTCAGCAAAGCGGTCAAGACCCTTGAGGACGAACTGGGCATGCCGTTGCTCAATCGTTTCGGCCACAGGAATGAACTCACCGCCGCTGGCGAAATTGCCTACCGCCGCGCCTTGGTGATGCTCGCCGAACGCACCGACTTGATGGCCGAAATCAACGACCTGCGCGGCCTCCAGCGCGGCGTGCTGCGCATCGGCCTGCCGCCGGTAGGGTGCGGCGTGTTGTTTGCGGCGATGTTCGCCACTTACCGCAGCCGTTACCCGGGCATCGACATCGAACTGACCGAGTACGGCAGTAAAAGGCTGCGCGAATGCCTGGAAGCTGGGGAGGTGGACCTCGCCGCCTTGCTGCTGCCGGTTGATGAAGGCTTTGACTACCAACCGGTGCGCAACGAGCCGTTGATCGCCGTGTTGCCCATGGGCCACCCATTGGCCCGGCGCGAGCGTATCGACTTCACCGACCTGGCCGACTCGCCGTTCATCCTGTTCGAGGCCGGCTTTGCCCTCAATGCCAAGATCCTCAGCGCCTGTGAACGCAAAGGCGTGACACCCAAAGTCACCGCCCGCAGTGGGCAAATAGACTTTATCGTCGACCTGGTCACCGCCGGGCTGGGCGTCGCCTTCCTGCCTAGGATGCTGGCGCACAAACACCAACATCCCGGCATCGCCTTGATCCCCCTGGACGAGCCTCATACCGATTGGCACATCGCCCTGGCCTGGCGCGCGAGCGCCCACTTGCCGCCGGCGGCAAGGGCCTGGCTGGATTTGGCCAAGGAACCGCCGTATTCAAGCGAGCAGGGGGACGATTTGCGGAAAATTTCTGAGGACGCTTGACTTCTTCTTTTTAATCAGTAACATACGGCGCATTCCGCGATAGCTCAGTTGGTAGAGCAAATGACTGTTAATCATTGGGTCCCTGGTTCGAGTCCAGGTCGTGGAGCCAGATAGAGAAAAGCCTGTAGAAATACAGGCTTTTTTTTGCTTGGGATTTGACCCAGCAATCCAGACGCTTAGCATGACGCCATCTCTAATCCTTCGATTCAGAGGTAAGGCCAATGAAAGTCGCTGCAGTCGTTTCAACCAAAGGCGGGCCGGGGAAAACCGCGGTTGGCGCCAATCTAGGCGCGTTCTGCGCCGACGCGTGTCATTGGACCTTACTGATCGATCTCGATCCCAGCCGTCACTGTCCTTGTTCTATACGCTAATGCGTGAGGCGCCGGGCGGGACCTACCAACTGATCGTTAATAATGAAATGCCTCCGCGGAGCGCTTTCTTCTGTCGGTAATGAGGTGAAGCGCTGAGCCAGGCATTTGATAAAATTGCTAGCGAATGTGGCCGCGGAAGTATCAACGGCCTTTAATAATTCACTATTATGAAAAACTATGATCAGTGCATAGGTGTAGACGCTAATTCAAAACCACCATTGATAACGAACTGAACGCCCATACAAACCAGTAGAAAACCAACGACTCGGGAAATTGCATCGATTCCTGACTCACCAAGCACTTTCATGATTCGCCCCGAACATCGTAAAGCTATCCAGAAAATAAGCGCAGTAATGATGAATACGGTTGCGGCTGCAAGGTGAATGACGAGTGGCAGGGTCTGGTAGGTCGACTGCAGGGTAGAGGCGGAACTGATAAGCAACGCTATCGTGCCTGGGCCTGCTGCACCAGGAAGAGCTAAAGGTACAAATGACAGATCGCGGAAATGTGGGGTTGATTTCTCTTTCTCTGAAAGGAAATCTTTCTGAACCTCCGTTTCGTCAGGTGTCGTTGCTGGAAAAAGCATGGCGAAACCGATGTAGGTAACGATCAGGCCTCCGGCTATTCTCAAGCCGGGAACAGATATTCCGAATACCTGCATTACCAGGCTGCCTCCGTAGAAGCTGACAAACATAATCAGAGCTACATACAAGCTTGCCTTCAGGATTTGCCGGTTACGCTCTACTGTAGGCAGCTTTCCTCCAAGGCCTAGTAAAAGGGAGATGCTAGTTAGAGGATTGGCCATAGGAAGCAGGGCTAATAGTCCAATAAGAACATGATGAAAGTAATTGCCCATAGTGTTTTTACTCGGTTATGCAACGAATAGGAGGCTATAAGATTATTAAGGTCGTACGTCATCTGCCCTAACGAGCCGATATCAAGTCAGGGCTCAATCGGGAAAGTATTTTTTTGCCTCTTCCGTGGTATAGCGCAGAAAGATCTGCACCGCCTGCGGAATCAAGCGTCGTGAGAGTAGAAAAGCATACAGCGACATGTTCTGGAGGGTATAGCCAGGTAAAACACGTACCAGTTTGCCGCTCTCTACGGCGTCATTGGCGCTGGGCAAATTGAACTGCGCGATGCCAAGTCCGCGCAGAGTAAGGTCCATGCGCGCATCGTTCGGTGTGGCAAGCAGGATAGCTTGCACCGGCGTCAGGTGTTTATGTCCTTGGGGGTCGATCAGCTCCCACTCGGGTTCTCCCTGACGCCCAAGGCAGGGCCATTGCAGGAGATCGTCCGGTACACGCGGAGGTTTCCTGCCGGCCAGTAACAGGGGAGAAGCGAATAACCCTTGTGGCATTGAACAGATTGGCCGAGCAACCAGCGACTTGTTAATCACTTCGGCGCGGCGATGACTGAAGTAGACATCCACTGGCTCTTCAATGGGGTTTGGCACGCGTGTGCTGGCCTCCACTTCAAAATGAATTTCGTGCTGTTCTTCCAGCATTCGAGCGATAGCCGGGTTGATAAACCAGTGCACAACCTCGGGCGATCCGACGACCCGGATGCGTCCTCTAATTTTTCCATCATCCGACTTGATCGCGCTTTCGACCTCTTGAAGGCCTTCGAACAAGGGCGCGATTTCGCTATAGAGCCGCTCGCCCGGGTCCGTCAATCGCATAGAGGGCATCCGATTGAACAAGCGCAGACCCAGGTGCTCCTCCAGCCGGGTCACGGCGCGACTGATGCTTGAAGTGTTCTGCCCAAGCCGTTCAGCCGCACGGCTGAAGTTCAATGTTTGCGCGGCAACGAGGAAGGTGTGGTATTCGCTCCACATGGCGTTGCTTTTATGCAATGTATAGTTGCTCCATATGGCATGGCTAAAATTAATAGACTAACACTATCATCACCAAGTCTGAGAGCCATTTAGCGTATAGGAGTTCAACTGTGACCTCGATAAATCGTATTTTTGCCAGCCTAGTTGCCTTGATGGGGCTGGGGCTATTGTTAGGTGGAGCTTACCTCTTAACCCTTGGCGGATCGTTTTATTACGTGCTGGCCGGATGGGCCTATCTGAGCGCTGGCGTCATGCTTTGGCGTAGGCAAGTTTGTGGAGTATGGCTGCTGGTAGCGGTTGCCGTGCTGAGTGTTCCATGGGCGCTCTGGGAGTCAGGCACGTTCTATTGGGCGCTGTTTCCACGCCTGCTCGTACCGGCAGCGTTGGCGAGCATCGGCTTGCTCCTGTTATCCACTTGGTCGCCTGCGGACTCCCGGCGTCGGATACGCGGCCTGGGTGTACTAGCGTTATTAGGGACGGCTGTGTTCTTTGGGTTTGCCTTTACTCCACATGGTGTCGTCTCGCCTGTCTCGGGCACACCTTTTACTGCAGCAGCCACAAACACCACGCCTTCAAATTGGTCCGCATATGGCCGAACCACTGCGGGTACGCGCTACGCGCCCTTTACGCAGATCAACCGTGACAACGTTCAGGACCTGAAAGTGGCCTGGACCTATCGTACCGGCGCGAAGATCCAGTTGGACAAGGGCGCCGTGGATTCGAACACCCCATTGCAAATTGAAGATACGTTGTTCACTTGCACACCCGATGATCGCATTGCTGCCATCGATGCAGATACGGGGGTAGAACGTTGGAAATTCGATACCCATAGTGCATCTCCTATCTGGAACCGTTGCCGCGGCCTGGGTTACTACAAGCTCAAGGAGGCGCCGGCTGATGGCGTCTGTGCGGAACGAATCGTCAATTCCACCATCGATGCGCGCCTGATCGAACTAGATTCCAAGACCGGCAAGCAGTGCCCAGGTTTTGGCAGCGACGGCGTCGTCGACCTGAAGCAGGGAATGGGCGACGTTAAGCCTGGGTTCTACTTTCAGACCTCCGCGCCGCTGGTGGCGCGCGACTACATTATTATCAGTGGCTGGGTAGTTGATAACTACAGTCGCGGTGAGCCGTCAGGCGTGATCCGCGCCTTTGATGCCCGCACCGGCGCACTGGCATGGGCGTGGGACCTGGGCAACCCGGACATAACCGGCTTGCCACCGGCGGGGCAGACCTACACGCCCGGCACGCCCAACATGTGGACCGCCGCTGCCTATGACGACCAGTTGGGTCTTATCTATGCGCCGCTGGGAAATGCCACGCCGGACTTTTTCGGCATGGAGCGTCCACCGCACTCGGATGAATACAACTCTTCTCTCGTCGCCCTCGATATCATGACGGGTCGCCCGAAATGGAAATTCCAGACCGTCCATCACGACATCTGGGACTACGACTTGCCTTCTCAACCCGCGCTGGTCGATTTGCCTGACGGCCAAGGCGGAACCATCCCCGGGGTATTGCAAACCACCAAGCGTGGCCAGCTTTTCCTGCTAAATCGTGCCACCGGGGAGCCGATTGCGGACGTCGTCGAAAAGCCCGTGCCTACGGCCGGTGCGGTACCTGAAGAAAAGCTTTCGCCTACACAGCCTTATTCGGTAGGGATGCCGACTATCGGTGCCGAACACCTCACCGAGAAGAAGATGTGGGGGGCAACCATGTTCGACCAACTCATGTGCCGCATCATGTTCAAGCAACTGCGCTACGAGGGGGACTTCACGCCGATCGGTCTGACCAAGGCGCTGGATCAGCCCGGCAATATCGGAGGATTCAACTGGGGTAGCGTCTCCTACGACCCCGTTAATCATCTGGCTTACATGAACGATATCCGGGTGCCGAACATCTTTTGGCTGATGCCTCGTGATGAATTCAATACTTGGACAAAAAACCACCAGATCGAGGTGAGTGGACATGGGCCGTCACCGCAGTTGAAAACACCTTACGGTCAAGCCATCTATATCTGGATGTCATCCCTAGGGGTTCCGTGCAACCAGCCACCCTATGGGACCGTCACGGCGGTCGATCTGAATACGCACAAGGTGGCCTGGCAAGTGCCGGCTGGCACCACAGAGCAATTGGGGCCACTGGGTATCGCATCACACCTGCCCATGCCCATGGGCATGCCAACTTATGCAGGAACGATGACCACGGCTGGCGGCCTCGTATTCTTTGCCGGTTATCAGGACTACTACATCCGGGCATACGACGGGCAAAGTGGCAAACTCGTCTGGGAACATGAATTACCGGTCGGCGCCAGCGCCACGCCGATCTCCTACGTCTCGCCGACGACGGGCAAACAGTACGTTGTCATTTCCGTAGGCGGGGCAGCGCATTCTCCCGACACCGGTGACTATGTAATGGCCTTCAGCCTGCCGACATCCCAACCGTGAAGCGTCTGCAGCGACAGCAAAAGAAGGCGTTACCTGCACATGGCCAGCGCTGAATACGTGTTCAAAGCTGACGAGAAACCGGCGATGGCGGGCAGTCCTTATAAGCCCAAGCTGTCGCCGGCCAGGCGTGCCATCTATTTTGTCGTAGGCTTATTCCTCGGAACCTGCACGACGCTGTGCAACGGCCTGGTGGCGAGCAATCTAGGCGTAATCTCTGGCTCTATTGGCGAGTACACGGCTCAGGTCTCATGGTTGGTGGCAGTTTTTTTGGCGATCAATGCCAGCGCCAACCTGACCTTGGTCAAGGCCCGGATGCAGTTCGGAATCCCTTTGGTTACGGCAAGCATTGTCGGTACCTACATCGCTGCCTGCGTGCTGCAGTTACTGTGGCCCACTCTGACAACTGCGGTCATTGCCACGGCGATCAACGGCTTGATGTGCGCGACGTTGATCGCCTTGAGTACCTATTATCTGATGCAGGCCCTAGCCCCATCGGCCCAGCCGATGGCCCTGATTATCAGCGTAGGGCTTACCCAGATAGGATCGCCGGTGGCGCGCATGATTCCCGTGGAATTTCTCGCCTCGGAACATTGGCTGGGGCTGCACTTGTTGAATCTGGGCATTGGTATGGCGGTGTTGGGTGTGACGTTGGCGGTGCCTTTGCCACGCAGTGATAGGGCCAGCGTGTTTTCTGCCTCGGACGCAGTGGTGATTGTATTGCTGGTTTCATCCTTCCTGCTGTTTGCCGGTGTGCTTGGCCTCGGCCGGAGCTATTGGTGGACCGACGCGCCCTTTCTCGGCTGGATGCTGGTGGCGGCTATCTCGTTGCTGGTGACGGTGGTGTTCATTGAACGACGTCGGCGTCAGCCGCTGTTGCAATTGGAATGGCTGGGCAGTTTCGACTTGATGCGTTTTGTTGCGATTGCGCTGCTGGTTCGGCTATCGCTGGCCGAGCAGACTTTCGGCTCGGTAGGTTTGCTATCAATGGGCGGGCTCAATAACGATCAGTTGCGTGTCCTGTTTGCGTGCGTACTGGTGTCGATGCTGATGGGGATCGTCGTCGCTTGCCTGACGTTGTCGCCCAAACGTATCCCCTGGCAGGTCATGGTCGCGGCGTTGTTTATCGCAACGGGAGCGTATCTGGACTCGCAATCCACCAGCCTCACGCGTGCGCCGCAACTGTACCTGAGCCAGTGTTTGATTGGGTTCGGTGCGACGCTGTTCATCGGGCCTGCCTTGATCTTTGGCTTTCTCAAACTGTTCGCGAAGGGACCTCAGTACATGATCACGCTCGTGGTCCTGTACGGGGCGAGCCAGAGTATCGGTAGCCTGGCAGGGTCGGCTGTAATGGGCAGCTACGAGTTCATCAGAACCCAGTCCCATATCGCTAGCCTGGCGGACAGTACGCCGATCACCAATCCTCTTGTCGTAGCGCGCCTCGGCATTGGCGAGGCGTTGCTTTCGAGTCATATAGCCGACCCGGAACAGCGTCAGAAACAGGGCAGCAAGCTGCTAGGACAAGCGTTGCAGCAACAGGCTAGCGTACTGGCATTCAATGACGTCTTTCGCATCGTGTCAGTGCTGGCTTTTGGCACCGCGATGTATGTGTTTTATCTGCAGATGTCGGCTTTTTTCCTCTCGCGCATCCGTCGCGAGCCTGAGAACGTAAATGACTGATTCCATGACTGCTCCATCGGATGTTGAACACACTGCTTCTCATTGGTCGCCCCCGCCCCGTGGCCGTTTGCAAGGCATCATCATGGTGGTGGCTGCGATTGGCGTTATTACGATCGTCCTGTACATCTGGAAGTTGCCGCCTTTTGACGCAGGTCTGCAACAGACAGATAACGCCTATGTGAGGGGGAGAACCACGGTGATTGCCCCTCAGGTCAGCGGCTATATCGTCCAGGTGGCCGGGCAAGATTTCGCGCAGGTCAAGCGAGGCGAGGTCCTTGTGCGTATTGACGATGAGGTCTATCAGGCGCAGGTAGATGAGGCGACGGCCAATCTTGGCGTCGCCAATGCCGACCTCTCCAACAACCAGCAGGCGCACGCTGCTCGCATGGCGGGCATCGAGAGTCAAGTTGCAGCTATGGCCGGTGCGCAGGCGCGCTTATTGCGTGCCCGCGCTGACATGCAGCGCGCAAACGCGTTGGTCATGGATGGCGCCATTTCTACGCGCGAGCGCGACCAGGCACGAGCCGATTTCAGTCAAGCCCAGGCCGAGGTACAGCAGGCGGGTGCGCAAGAGTCGATTGCTCGGGAGGAGTTGCGTACCGTGGATGTCGGCCGTGAAGGTCTGGAAGCCCAGGTGCGGGTGGCACAGGCAAAACTGCGTGCGGCTCAGATTGATCTTAATCACACGGTCATCCAGGCGCCGGAGGACGGCGTGCTCGGAGAAGTGGGCGTGCGGTTGGGCCAATTCGTGACCCACGGGACCCAATTGATGTCGGTAGTGCCCGCTGATCGCTGGATAGTCGCGAACTACAAGGAGGCGCAGACTAAGGCTATTGCGCCCGGGCAGACCGCGACGCTCAGGATTGATGCGTTAGGAGGTGCGACGCTAAAGGGGCATGTCGAGCGGCTCTCACCAGCGACGGGCTCGGAATTCGCGGTGCTCAAGCCGGACAATGCAACGGGCAATTTCGTCAAGGTACCGCAGCGTATCGGGGTGCGCATATCTGTTGATCCGGACCAGCCTTTCGAGTCTTCGCTGCGCCCGGGCATGTCGGTTGAGGTCGATGTCGATACGCGTCATCGGTGAGGAGGCGGCTATCAGCATTCAGTTGCTGTTGAGAGTCCCAGGACCCCTCCGTGAATTTCCCTGACTTCTTACGAGCTGAAAGCATCAGCGCTTTTTGAGCATCATTGAGTTCGCGGAACCGGGCGATTTTGTTGACCTCGTCAGGCGGCATGTTCAGACATATCCACCACTCAATCAGGTTCAGCATCGGTTCTGCCGCTTTGGGTATTGGAGGAGCGGTTCAACGGTGAAGCGCGCTACGGCCCGGTAACAGGCCGCAGCGCCGAGGAGAGGGGAGAGAAAAAGCGAAAGGGTTCAGCCGTGAATATGTTCAGCCGCATGCATGGCCAGGTAGGCATCCAGCTTCTTGTCTTTCAAACCCAAGGTGTCGAGAATTTGCGCCATGAAACTGACCGGCGCGCTGCCAGGAGCCGTGACCACTCCCTGGTCGGCAACGGCGTACGGTACGTCTTGGTAATAATCTGCTCCGCGATAATGCACCTGCTTGAGGTTGTCAGCGGAGTTGGAGGTGTGCTGCAAGTGATCCAGCACTCCAGCCTTGGCCAGTACGCGGGTACCGTCACAGATTCCCGCCACGACGATGTTCCTGGCGTGAGCCTCACGGACCAGCGCCTCGATGGCGGGGGCGTTGTCTGTTCTCCAGATCGGGCCTCCCGGCACAATCAGCAAGTCGACATCGTCCAGCCGAATGGCCTCGATGGCCAGGTCGGGAATGATGGTCATGCCACCGGATGATGTCACTTGCTTGCCACCGGGAGCGGCAAAACAAGTCTCGAAGCCATAGTAGGCACGGCCCGTGGAATTGATCAGCGCGGGCTCCCAGTCAGAAAAATTCTCGGTGAGGATAGTAACGGCACGTACCATTTGAGTGTCCTTCTCAAGTTTCCATGATAATCAGCAGCAACCTGCCCAGCAGGGTTGTCCTGGTGGGCATTGCTGTCGAGTGTACTCGCCAGCGGGGCTGATGAATGGTGTGGTGGAGTATTGGCAGTATGTGTTTCAACTGGCAATGACAGTGATCAACGCGGCGGCATGTTCAGGCGTGAAACGTTGAGAGGGTGTTCTGGTGCGCTGCGCAGCTCGCCGTTGGCGACCTGGCCTGGCAGCAAGTCTGCCTCCAGCGCAGCGGCTTTAGAGCGGCCCGGCGCCTGCACTGGGTAAGCATAAAGGCTGTGCATCTAAAACGTGCGCGGTGATTGAGCCGCTGGCGGGATGGAGTCGAACCGTTGCGCAAGGCTCCAGCCTGATAGCCGCTGCAGCTCATCGACATCCATCGACTCATCTTCCTGCGCGGTGTAGCACTCGTCACCACTGCGCCTGTCATCGGGATAGACCATAAAACCACCACGGCCGTCAGGGCAGTCGGGCAGATACACCGAGGTCAGGTTGCGTTGCTCATCGAGGTGCGCATTCAAGCGAGCGATATAGACACCCATCGAAACCGCCACACCAATAACCAGCACCACGCAGGCGACCAACTGGCTGGCATAGCTGGCGCCCAGCTCATCACGACGCACGGGTGACATGACACGACCCTGTCTGCTCAACATTCTGGCCAATCAGAAACCAGCCACTGCCTCCCATGCGTACCAACTGAGTTTGCTGTGGAAGGATGCCCACCATCAGGGCGAGGAAAATCACGGCTAACAGCACCCCTTTGATCATCGAATACAGGTTCATGACGGTGACGAGCTCTGGATAAGAAGAGCCTTAGCCTAAGCAGCGCGGGGTTAACACCAGGTAAACATCGCAGGAAACAGCCTGACTTCCGCTATCCTTCACACCGCTGAGCACCATCTGCCCGAGGGTTTTTCCGTGCATATTCATCTGCTGCTGGTCGAGGACAACCTGGACTTGGCCACTACTGTCATCGAGTACCTGGAGATCAGCGGTATCGTCTGCGATCACGCCAGCAATGGCCAGGCCGGGCTCAACCTGGCGCTCAACCAGCATTATGACGTCATTCTGCTGGACATCATGCTGCCGCGACTGAACGGCCAGCAGTTGTGCGCAGGGTTACGCCAGCAAGGCATCCAGACCCCCATCCTGATGCTGACCTCGCTGGATGCGTTGCCCGACAAGCTCGCCAGTTTTGCTGCGGGAGCCGACGACTATCTGGTCAAGCCGTTCGAGCTTGCCGAGCTGGTGGCGCGGATTCGCGCCTTGAGCCTGCGGCGCAGCGGCCAGACCAGCCGCCTGCAAGTGGACGACTTGGTCATGGAGCTGACCACCCGCAAAGTCAGCCGGGCAGGGCAGGAGCTGCATCTGTCACCCATTTGCTGGGCCTTGCTGGAGCACTTGATGCGCGCCAGCCCCGAGCCTGTTCCCAGGGAGCGGTTGGAAAGCAAAATCTGGGGCGATGAGCCGCCCGACAGTAATACGCTCAAAGTGCATATGCATCGGCTGCGCAAGACGGTAGACAAACCTTTTGGCCGGCCATTGATCCATACCCTGGCGGGTGTCGGCATCCAGGTAAAGGCCCATGCGTAGCGGCCTGAGCCTGAAGTGGGTAATCAGCGGCAGTTTCCTGTGTCTGATTGCGGTGGTGCTGGTGATCTATAGCAGGCTGCTACCTGAATTCACCGTGCGCGGCCTGTTCTACACCGCCAGCGCGATGATGGAGGAGGAAGCCCTGTATTTTCTCCGGCATTACAAACAGGACCCGACCACGCCGACGCCGCACAATTACTACTACACCAGCGTCATCGGCAAGGAGGCGTTGCCGCAGGACGTGCGCGAGTTGCTGAATGCACCGCCGAGCCTGTCCTTTGGTGCGGTGAATATCTTCGGCGATCTCTATTCCGATGACGACGAGGCGCCGTTCCATATCGTTCTCGAACAACCTCTGGGCGACGGCAAAACCCTCTACATGTATGACATCGACCACGATAAGGAAGTAGGGGGAGAGGTGGAGACGCCATTGTCCGACGCCTACTTTGACCAGGTACTGGAAAGCGTCCAGCTCATCAGCCTGGCCGTATTCGTGCCGGCGCTGATTATCATCGCGCTGTTGGTGTGGTGGTTGGTGCGTCCGCTGGGACGTCTGATCCAATGGTCCAGCACCCTGAACAATCCTGACGCCCTGGCCAGCGAGCGGCCGGGTTTCAACTTCAAGGAGTTCAATATGTTGGCCGATGCCCTGGCCAAAAGTGTTGAACAAGTGCAGGCCGCCAGCCAGCGAGAAGGCCGTCTGTTGCGCTACACCAGCCATGAACTGCGCACGCCGCTGGCGGTGCTCAAGGCCAATATCGAATTGTTGGCCCTGCAATCGGGTGGTGTGCTACCACCCTCGTTGCAGCGCGTAGAACGCTCGGTGCTCAATATGCAGCTCATCGCCGAGACATTGCTGTGGATGAGCCGCGAACGTCCAGAGTCGTTGCCCGAGGAAGACGTTAATCTGAGCGAAGTAGTTGGCGAACTGATTGAAAGGCACCGCTACCTGATCGGTCACCGGGATATTGAGCTAAGCATCGACATCCACAACGAACCTTGCCGGCTGCCCCCTACGGCGTGCCGTATCGTGATCGGCAACTTCCTGCGCAATGCGCTGCAATACGCGGAAGAGGGCACGGTAGATATCAGTTTCAAATACCCCCGGCTGGTGATTGCCAATTACATCAGTGAGGTCAAGCCGCGGCAGGAGTCCGATGATTTTGGGTATGGGCTTGGGTTGCAGTTGATGCGGCAGTTGTGCGCAAAGCTGGGCTGGCAGATTGAGGTGATCCGCGAGCAGCAACGGTTTACGGTCATTCTTGATTTAACGAATGTACGGGACACGCCGCCGGCAGACGGCGCACCTGGAGTCTGTTGAACGATTGTGTCTAAGCGAGCTTCACATTCATGGTGATGTGGGCGGTGAAGACCTTGACGCCGCCCGCATCGAAGATCTCCACCGGCACGATCTTGTCTCCGGCGGTTTGCCAATCGATAGCGCTGCCATCGGCAACAGCGCGGATATCGGTTTTCGCCTTGGCCAGATATTCCACAGTCATGCCTTTGGGAATCCAGCGTGCGCCTGCGGGGATCGACGCGTCGGTCATCATGCCGCCGGCCAGTTCGGCGGCGTTGCACAGTGCGATGGCATGCACCGAGGCCAGGTGATTGGTGATTTCCTTGCGAAACGGCACGGTGACCACCGCATGGTTGGGTTTGAGCTCCGCGATCTCGGGAGTGATGGTGCTGAAGTAGGGTGCCATTTGGCACGCCAGGTTGCTGAATGCGGCGGGGCCTACGCTATTGAACATGCTCAGGGCTTGGCTCATCGGAATATCCTCAAGGGTCATTTACAGAATAATATTCTGTAACGGAACAATATTCTGTTGATTCCACGACTGTCAACCTGAGCTTTCTCTGCCGGTCGTTCAGCCTATAAACTGTTTTGATTTGGCGTTCCTCCATGCACTCCATCGATCTCATCGAGCGCACCTTCCCCGGCAGGCGCAGCGACCTCAAGCGCATCATCCTGCGCGAAGCACTGGCGTGTTTTAACGAGGTGGGCATCGAGGCGACCTCTATCGAAACCATTCGCGCGCGCTGCGACACCAGCGTGGGCGCTATCTATCACCACTTCGGCAATAAAGAAGGGTTGGTCGCTGCGCTGTTCTTTGCGGCGCTGGAGGACCAGGCCAGTCTGCGTGACCACTATCTGCAAGCAGCGGACACCGCCCACGCAGGCGTCGTCGGGCTGGTGTACAGCTACGTTGAATGGGTGACCGCACAGCCGGACTGGGCGCGGTTCGTGTTCCAAAGCCGTTTTGCCGTCTCCAGCGGCCCGTTCAAGGACGAGCTGCTTGCACGCAATAAACAGCGCAACCAACAGTTGAAGGAGTGGATGAGCGGGGAAGGGCGCAAGGAGCATTTCAGTCACTTGCCTGCCGAGCTGATCCCTTCGCTGATCATTGGCGCGGCGGAAAGTTATTCGCGTGCGTGGTTGTCGGCGAAGGTCAAAAAGAACCCATTTGAATACCGCGAACTGCTGGCTGAAGCAGCGTGGAAGTCGATCAGCCTGGGTTAGTCAGTCCTCCATCCCCTGTGGGAGCTGTCGAGCTTCAGCGAGGCTGCGAAAGCGGTAGTTCAGGCGCTGAAGATTTTGCCTGTGCCGCCGCCATCGCAGCCTCGCTGGGGCTCGACAGCTCCCACATTTGGGCGGTGTTATTGTCGAGAGTCGTGTTTGGCGCGATGGCCCTGCAAACCGATATTCCACATAGACCGCCGATCTCCTGTGGGAGCTGTCGAGCTTTAGCGAGGCTGCGATAGCGGTGGTTCAGGCGATGAAGAGGTTGCCTGTGCCGCCGCCATCGCAGCCTCGCTGGAGTTCGACAGCTCCCACATTTGGACGGTGTTGCTGTCGAGAATTGTGTTTGGCGCGATGGGCCTGCAAAGCGTGATTCCACATACACAACCGATCCCCTGTGGGAGCTGTCGAGCTTTAGCGAGGCTGCGAAAGCGGTGGTTCAAACGATGATCCTTTCGGTAATGCCCCACCTGATCAAATTCCTTCTGAGGCTATACTTGCCTCCTTCCAACCAATCGAGAACCCCATGAGCACGTCTCTTTCCCTGACGCCCGTGCGCAAGCCCGTCGCGCCACTGATTGCCTTTATCATCCTGGTGGCGGGCGCGCTGTTCCTGCAGAACATGGTTGGCGCACGCCAGGTGTTGCTGCTGGTGGTCGGCGCCGCGCTGGGCCTGACGCTCTATCACGCAGCCTTCGGTTTCACCTCGGCCTGGCGCGTGTTTATCAATGATCGGCGTGGCGCTGGCTTGCGTGCGCAGATGGTGATGCTGGCGGTGGCGGTGCTGCTGTTTTTCCCGGCGCTGGGCGCAGGCACTTTGTTCGGTCAGCCGGTCGTGGGGCTGGTGGCGCCGGCGGGTGTGTCGGTGGTGTTCGGGGCGTTTATCTTCGGGATCGGCATGCAGCTGGGCGGCGGCTGTGCGTCGGGAACCTTGTTCACCGTCGGCGGCGGTAATGCGCGGATGTTGGTGACACTGCTGTTCTTTATCTGTGGCTCGTTGATCGCCACCCATCACGTCGACTGGTGGTTTGCACTGCCATCGTTCCCGGCGGTTTCCATTGTCAAAAGTTTCGGTGTGCTGCCGGCGCTGGTCCTGAGCCTGGCGGTGTTCGCGCTGATTGCTATGGTGACCGTGCGCCTGGAAAAACGTCGCTATGGTCAACTTGAACAAGGCGTGCAAAGCGAGCACCAAGGGCTACGCCGCTTTCTGCGTGGGCCATGGCCGTTAGTGTGGGGCGCGATTGGCCTGGCGCTGCTCAACTACGCCACCCTGGCCTTGGCTGGGCGGCCGTGGGGCATTACCTCGGCGTTCGCGCTGTGGGGCGCCAAGGTGGCGAGCGGGCTGGGCGTGGACGTTGCCAGCTGGGCATTCTGGGAGATGCCGGGCAATGCCAAGGCCCTGGCTGCACCGGTGTGGGAAGACATCACCAGCGTCATGGACATCGGCATTGTCCTCGGCGCGCTGCTGGCCTCTGGCCTGGCCGGGCGTTTCGCGCCCAGCCTGAATATTCCAGCGCGCTCGTTGATCGCGGCTGTGATCGGCGGCCTGATGCTTGGCTACGGTTCGCGCCTAGCCTATGGCTGCAACATCGGCGCGTACTTCAGTGGCATCGCCTCGGGCAGCCTGCATGGCTGGGTGTGGCTGGTGGCGGCCTTTATCGGCAACGGCGTGGGCGTGCGCCTGCGGCCCTTCTTCTTTGCGGGCGAACGGCCCCAGGTGGCCTTGAGTGGCTGCTGAGCAGTCCACCCACATTCGCCTGGCGCGCGCGCAAGATGCCGGTTTGTTGCCCGCCATCGAGCAGAGCGCAGCCCAGGCATTTCGCGCAATCGAAGGGCTGGCTTGGCTGGCGGATGCCGCGCCGATCGGCGTCGAGTGCCATCGGCAGTGGATCGCGTTATCGACCTGTTGGGTGGTGGTTGATGACCACGATCACCCTCAAGGCTTCCTCAGCGCAGAACGCTTTGGCGACGACCTGCATATCCATGAAGTGTCGGTTGCCCAGCCGCTGCAAGGCCAGGGCTGGGGGCGCAGATTGGTGGAAACGGCGATAGAGCATGCCCGCGCCCAACACCTGCGTGCGGTGACGCTGACCACCTTCAAGCATGTACCCTGGAATGCTCCGTTCTACCGGCGCCTGGGCTTTGCAATTCACGTCGATCCGCGTCTGGAAACGATCCTGACGGATGAATACGCCCATGGCTTCGAACCCGGCAGCCGTTGTGCCATGGCGTGCCCGGTGACATGTCCGAATCCGTCCTGAAGTAGTCTGCCTTGCGTCTGTCGCGCACTGTGGGTGGTCCTTACCATGGCGTGCATCGTTTACCCACTGATGCAAGCCACAAGGACTGTCCATGACCCATAAAGCCCTGATCGTGATCGACGCGCAACATTCCTTCCGCCATTCAACCTATTGGTCCGAAAATGACCTGCCCGACTATCTGGAAAAACAGCAGGCCCTCATCGATGGCTGTGTTCAGCGGGGCATCCCGGTGATACAAGTCTTCCATGTTGAAGACCAAGGGCATTTCTCTATGCAATCGGGCAACGTCAGGGCATTGAGCGAACTATCGATCAATCCGCAGTTGGTGATCCACAAGCGTTACCACAGCGCCTTCGCCGGTACGCCCCTGGCCGCTCGCCTCACGGAGATGGACGTCACCACGCTGATCATCAGTGGCATCCGGACCGAGCAATGCTGCGAGACCACCACGCGGCAGGCGTCGGACAGCGGCTTCAAGGTGGACTTTGTCAGTGAAGCGACATTGACGTTCCCCATGACCCACCTGCGTAGCGGCCGGGAGTACACCTCTGCGCAAATCCGCGAACGCACGGAGCTGGTGCTGGAAGAGCGTTTTGCGCGCATCGTCACGGTCGAACAGGCCTTGGAAGGATGAACCTGTGAGCGTACCGGTGCTGTTCGTGCTGTTGCCCAATGTGCTGATGCTCGACCTGGCGGGGCCTGCTGAAGTGTTGCGCCTGGCCGCGCAAGCCGAGGACCCGGCGGCGGTGGATTTCGACCTGCAGTACGTCAGCCCGGTGGAGTCGCTGCACAGCTCCATCGGCTTGCCACTGACCGGGCTGGCGCCCCTGCCGCAGACTCTGGAACCCGGCACGCTGGTGGTGCTGGTGGGCTCCACGATGAACGTATCAAAGGCCCACCAAAAGGCTTTCGAATCGGCCAGCCATCAGCTCACCCTGTGGTTGCAAAACGTCTTCGCGCCCTCGGCCGGACGCCTGGTGTGCGTGTGCGCCGGCGCGTTGAGTGCCGCCAGGGCCGGGCTGCTCGATGGGCGCCAATGCACCACGCACCATTCGCTGTGCGCCACCTTGCAAGCCCTCGCACCCAAGGCCCGGGTCCTGGAAAACCGGCTGTACGTCACCGACGGCCCGGTCAGTTGCAGCGCCGGTATCACGGCGGGTATCGACCTGATGCTGCACCTGGTTGCCGAACTGGCCGGGCCACGCTTGGCCTGCGCCGTGGCGCGGGACATGGTGGTGTACCTGCGCCGCAGCGGCAGCGACCCGCAGCTATCGCCTTGGGTGACCGGGCGCAATCACCTGCACCCGGCGGTCCATCGCGTGCAAGACGCCATCGCCGCCGCCCCCTGCGAGGCCTGGACGCTCACCCGCATGGCAAGCCTGGCCTGCACCAGCAGCCGGCACCTGGCGCGCCTGTTCCAAGAGCATGTCGGCATCCGCCCGTTGGATTACCTGCATCGCCTGCGCCTGGCCGTGGCCCGTGAACTGCTGGCCGAGTCGGCCCTGGACATAGAAGCCATCGCCGAGCGCGCAGGCTTTGGCTCGGCGCGGCATCTGCGGCGTATCTGGGGCAAATATGAAGCGGCCACCCCTTCAGCCATGCGCCTTACTCAGCAGGCGTCTCGACAGCCGTGACCGGCTCTTGGCCGGCCTCGGTCGCCAGCTTCAAACGGTCCGCCTTGCTGATGTATTTGTCTTTGCTTTTTGGCGCCAGCTTGGCACTGGCCTTTTTCGCTTTGGCTTTGAAGAGCTGCTGGAGTTTTTTCTGGCGGTTCATGTCGCGGTGCCTGAGAGGGAAAGGCGCGGATGATACCAGTTTCAACAAATGTAACCGGGCGCTGGGTTAATACCAGTCAGTTAAGGCAGAGCCGGTAACTGTGGCGAGGGAGCTTGCTCCCGCTGGGCTGCGTAGCGGCCCCAAAAAAGCTGGGAGCGCTTCGCACTCCAGCGGGAGCAAGCTCCCTCGCCACGGGCTCAGCGCGCCAGGAACTGGGTGATCAGCGTGGTTATCTGCTGCTGGATCACGGGCCGTGGCCGCGCGCCTTCGCCGTCCTGGCAAATGATGCTGTCGCCGGGCACATCAGCGTCAAGCACCGCTGCCGCCCCCGGTTTGCACTGGGACATAAAACTGAAGTGGTTGGCGTCCTGGATCTCCACATACTGAGTCGACATTTTTGGCAGCCGCTTGGCCATGTCAGCCGATTCCATTTGCGCCGGCAAATCCGCTGACGGCACACCGGCAGCGATTACCAACGCCGGCACCGGCAATGCCGCTAGGCTCGCATCGGTAAAGCCGCGCGACAGGCCCAAGTCCAGAGACACCACAGCGGTCACGCGCTTGTCGCTCAAGTCCGCGGCCACTTGAGCCTTCCCGCTCGGCGTACCTTCAGGGTTCATCTCACGGTAAGCCTTGCACGCCACCAACGTCGGATGGGCGTCGCAGTCCCGGGCAAACAACGCCGGGTCAAAACGCGCCCCCGCGCTCTCCATGACCGTCCAGCCCCCCAGGGAATGGCCTATCACCGCGATCCGGCCACTATCCGCCGCGCCAAATGGCGTGGCCTGCGCCAGCAGCGCATCAATGGCCCGGCTCAAATCCTTGGGCCGTTGCCACAACTGCGCGGCGGCTTGCGCGCTGCGATCCTGGCTGGTGGTGCCAGGGTGATTCACTGCCGCCACGATATACCCCTGCCGGGCCAGCGCACTGGCCAACCACGCCTGCTTGCCCCAATTGCCACCGTAGCCGTGGGAGAGCACCACCACCGGATGTTTACCGGGCGTCGGTGCGGCATCAGGCACCGCAAGCACACCGATGAACACCAGGTTGTCAGCGATCAGCTTGGGTTGGGCGGTGCTGGTGGAGGGGTACCACACGGCCATTTCCAGTGGGCGAATGTTGTGAGTGTCAGGGATGGTGGTGGTTTGGAAACCGATGGGGTCGTTGGCGAGTGCAGGCCCAGTCAGGCTGATCAGGAGCAGGGCGGCGAGGGGGGCTTTCATTGTTTTTATCGTCCTTGAAATGAAGGACGCAGCATGACCTGAAACGAGCGGTTCAGGTAGAGGGGAGGCGGTCACCCGCCCCCCCAATAATCAATCAGCTCCTTATAAACGCCAGCAAATCCGCATTAATCGTATCGGCATGGGTAGTAGGCATGCCATGCGGGAAGCCCGGGTAGATTTTCAGCGTGCTGTTTTTCAACAATTTGGCGGACAGCACCCCGGCATTTTCATGGGGGACGATCTGATCATCGTCGCCATGCATGACCAATACGGGAATCTGGATGCTCTTCAGGTCTTCGGTGAAATCGGTCTGGGAAAATGCCACGATCCCGTCATAGTGCGCCTTGGCACAGCCCATCATGCCTTGCCGCCACCAGTTCAGGATGATGCCCTCGGACGGCTTGGCGCCTGGGCGGTTATAGCCGTAGAAAGGTCCGGCGGGAACGTCCTGATAGAACTGTGCGCGGTTGGCTTTCAGCTGCGCCTGCAAGTCGTCGAACACTGACTTGGGCAGGCCACCAGGATTGCTCGGGGTCTGGACCATCAAAGGAGGGACGGCACTAATGATGGCGGCCTTCGAGACGCGCTCTTCACCGTGGCGGGCGATGTAATGAACCACTTCACCGCCGCCGGTGGAGTGACCGACATGCACCGCAGTTTGTATACCCAGGTGCTCGACCACCGCCGCAACGTCGTCGGCATAGTGGTCCATATCGTGCCCGTCCCAGACCTGGCTGGAACGCCCGTGGCCACGCCGGTCGTGGGCAACGACCCGGTAACCTTCGCCCAGGAAAAACAGCATTTGCGCGTCCCAATCATCTGCGCTCAGTGGCCAGCCATGATGGAAGAAAATGACCTGGGCATCGCGTGGGCCCCAGTCCTTGTAGAAAATTTCAACACCGTCTCGCGTGGTGACGTAGCCCATGTTCGCCTCTCCCAAATGAAATGATGGCCTGATCGAATCGCGATCATGGCGCTGGATTGACCCACTGCGGCCCATGCGTGTCTGGCAAGCGCGCCGCCTACCAATTGCCGCCTTGGCCGCCCAATGACTTTAGGTTTAAAGTCAACTTTAAGGTCAATGGTTTTTTGTGGGTGGTACATGAGAATAGGCGAGTTGGCAAAAATCAGCGGGTTGGCGGCCTCACGCATCCGCTTCTACGAGGCGAGCGGTCTGATCCAATCGGTTGAGCGTAAATCCAACGGCTATCGGGACTATACGCCCGGCACCGAGGCGGTGTTGGAGATCATCAAGGGTGCCCAGGCAGCCGGTTTCTCTCTGGAAGAAATCCGGCAGTTAATGCCCCGCAGTGCCGGTGGTTGGCAGCATGACGAGCTGCTCAGCGGGCTCAAGCACAAGGTCGAGGAAATCGAGGTTCTGCAACAACGGCTGGCCCAGAACAAGGCGCAGTTGCTGAACGTCATCAAGGGCATCGAAGGCAAGCCCGAGGGCATGGCCTGTGCCGAGAATGCGCAGATGCTGATAAACCGTCTGCGCGAGGAAGGGGGCGCTCCAGCCTCATCCACAAAAAAAAGCGCCCGCCGGGCCCCGAGGGCCTGACCGGCGCACGAGGTTCAGCGTTCGCCAATCAGGTTGACGAGCGGCTCTGGCGCATAGAGTGCGCTCTGGAACTCGGGTACGTATTCGTACTTCACCATTTTCCCCAGCTTGAGGTCGCGCAGGTAATCGGACAGGCTGCCATCGCCTAGCGTGAGGGTGGCTGAGTCTGCGTCACGGCTGGAGCCATGGCTGAGCTGGCGGGAAACCGCATACCCATAGGCCAGTTGGCCGTGGTGATCGAGATTGGTGAAACTGCTGGTGACCAGGTCCATATCACGGGACAGCTTCTCAAGCTTTTTAGCCTTGAACGACACGTCCAGTTTGCCGGTCTTGCTATCGGTAATGTCATACACCACCGAGTGCCCATCCTCTTTGCGATCAATGCCGGTCAGCCATTTCGGCAGGTTGTAACCGACCACCCCGCGCACCCGCGCCAGCTCGGTATTCACCGGCAGCTTGAGCACATAGCCCCAAAAGTCCTGCGACATCGACTGGCCCACCAGCGTAAAGGGGCCCAGGTTGGCTTTGCCAGGTTTGTTCGTGATGATCGACACGGCGACTTCGTTATAGGCGTCGTTATCGCAATGCTCATAGGTGTACGCAGTAAACGCGATCAGCCCGCGACCCGGCCAGACTTGCAAGGGCTGCACGGCGGCCAGTACCTGCGGTGGCATCAACGCCCGAAGCTTATCGATGTCGGCTGTATAGACTGCTGTTACCCGACTGTTCTGGTAGTAAAAATTGGGCGAGTAGGATTCAAAACCGATGTCGACCTTGTGCTTTTGCAACCCTTTGAACCAGCTTAAATCAACCCCGGGTAATTCTGCTGCAACCACCGACAACGGCGGGTTGGAGCGAAAGCGGTCGTACAAGCCACCCTTGACGACGGGCACCTGCTGGCCGGCGATATCGATGTGGGTTGTGTCGTTGGGGCTGGGCATCTCGGGCGTTCCGGCCAACGCAAGGTTGGCAAAAGGGGTGAGCAGCAATCCGGTTAAAATGGCGCTTGGAATGTTCAATCGGTTTTCTCCAGAGAGGGGCTAGGCGCTATCGTTCGTGGGACAGCTCGGTTATTACGGCGAGTGCGACGGCCTTGGGCGATTGCGGGTTCTGGCCCGTGATCAGGCGGCCATCGGTGATGACAAATGAGGTGAACGGCACCCAGCCCTTGCGGTAACGCGCCCCTTGGCTCAGCAGCCGGTCTTCAAGCAAGAACGGCACCTCACGCTTCATGCCCGATAGCAGTTCTTCGCGATTGGAGAAGCCGGTGATGTTTTTGCCCTTGATGATCGCGTTGCCCTGTTCATCCTTCAGATCCAGCAGGCCCGCCACACCGTGGCACACGGCCGAGACGATGCCGCCCTGGTTGTAAATGGTTTGGGCGACACGTTGCAGGTCGAGGTTGCCAGGGAAGTCCCACATGACACCGTGGCCGCCGGTGAAGTAGATCGCGCGAAATTGCGACGGATCGACATTGGCGATGGGCAGCGTGTTTTGCAGCCGGGCGCGAAAGGCCGGGGACTGCAACTGTTCACGCGCCGCCTTATCCATGTACAGCCAACCGAGGCTGCGCTCGTCCAGAGGCACAGCACCTCCTTTGGGGCTGGCAAATACCGTCGTGTAGCCAGCCGCTTCCACGACCTCGGTGAAATGCGTCAGCTCTGTCAGCCACAGGCCCGTGGTATCGGGCCTTGAGGGGTAGCTGGCGTGGTTGGTCATGATCACCAGGATCTGGCGATTGTTTGCAGCGGCCGTGGAAGGGCCGGGTTCAGCCTGTGCAAATGTCATAAGCGCGCCACCTATCGCTACCAACGCAAAAGAAATAAGGGTTTTGAGCATGATCCAGGGGCCAGTAATCCTGTCGGTTGGTGCATGCTCACCTTAAACCTCGCTTTAAGGTCAACCCCTGCTTTGGCAAAAAAAAACCGAGTCGTCTTGGGGCGCGACGGCTCGGCTTTTTTTGGGCGTGTTGAACGTTTAGCCAGCTGCTACAGCCGCCTCGCGCTCCATCAACTTATCGACCAACAACATTCCCAGCTCACTTAACTGATGAATCGCCAACGCGACGTCGCGCTGTTTACCGGTCAGTTCATCCGACAGGTCGAGCAGCAGGGCGGTTACTGAGGAAAAGGTTTCATAGCTATTGGCGACGAGCATTTCATTGCTGGCATCGTCGGCAACGCTGAACAGCGGTGTCGAGGGTGGAGGAGAGGGTTCGGCGTTGGGGTTGAGGGCGTGATCGATCGCACGACGGGCTGCCTGATCAAGCTTCAGGTTTGGATCGTTTGGAGGGTTTGGGGTGACTTTGTACATATGCGTAATTCCTGAATGGGGCCGACACCGTTTCGCTACTAAACGAAAGGGTGGCAGCTGTACGCAGGTTAGTGGACCGGGGAATTACACAAAGCCGGCGCGCCCGAAGGCGCCCTACGCACAGCCACCATCAGGCACAGACAGGAACGTCTGATAGATGAAGCTCATGCACTAAATGTAATTGACCCTCGGGCTACTAAACCCGATCACTGAGTTGTCAGCGACCGAGCCACCTTAGAGACGCCCATCCAAGCGCACAAGCCGGCGGATTCTGACGCAACTGTAGGCAATGGAGCAAGGTGGTGCAGCTTGCTGTAGGACGGGTCTACATCAACGCCGGCCCACTCACTCACTCACTCCCTGTAGGAGCGAGCTTGCTCGCGAAAAACCATAGGCGCCGCGTTCATTCTGGATGAACACATTATCTTTACGTTCTTCGCGAGCAAGCTCGCTCCTACAGAGAGGATGCCTCAGTCGCGACGCAACGTTTCGGTCTTGAGGACACAAGCGCTAATAGTATTGCTCGGCTGCCTGCGCGGCGGCTGGACTAGGATTTTTTCTGGCGGTGCACACCGACATTAAAAATTCACTGGCATCTACAAGGAGTAGCCAGTAGGCTACATTTGAATCTGTGACCAATACGATCGGCAGGACGCCCGAGTTCGATACATGGCTCGACGGTATGAAGGATGTGTGGGGTAAGACGGCTGTACTGATCCGCCTGGATCGAGCCGAAGAAAACAATTTTGGCGATTGCCAGCCTGTAGGCGATGGCATGAGTGAAATGCGTGTGTTTGTCGGGCCCGGCTACAGGATTTACTTTGTGCGCACGGGCATCACCGCTTACCTGATGCTGTGGGGAGGCGATAAAACCGACCAGAAACGAGGAATCAAGCGGGCAAAAGAGATTCTCGATGCCCTGAGAGGTCAATGACATGAGTAAGTCGACATTCAAACCAGAGGACATGCCGATCCTCGAGCTGGATACATCCGGCACCAGCGCCTATGAGGCTTCACGTTTCCTTGATAGCCCGCAAACCATCAGTGCCTATCTTGCGCAAAGCATGGCGTGCCATGACCCGCAAGTCCTTATGAAGGCGCTGGCCGAGGTTGCCAAGGCCCAGGGAGTGAACAAGGTTGCCGAAGCGGCGGGGGTGAATCGGGAGAGTCTGTATAAAACCCTGAAAGGCGGCTCAAAGACGCGTTATGAGACGGTCCAGAAGCTGATGCTTGCATTGGGGGTGGAACTGACGGTGCGACCGATTACCGCGACTACCGCTAAAAAAACGGCTGTCATCGGCAAAACCTGATGGACCAAACAGAGGACGGTTTTGATGAAAATAGATACGTCCCTTTTTTTCGACAGAGCGCCCATCCCTTACGAAGGGGATAAAGCCATTTACGAGAGAAGCGTGTTGATATGCGCCTGGTCTTGTAGGAAATCGACCTCTAGTAGCGTAAGGCTTCCTCTATAATACTGGTTGTATATCCAGTATTTGCGGGTCTGCGCGCTCACGAAACGAAAATGAGTGAAAAATGGGCCTGTGGCAAAAAAAAGCCACTCCGTTAGGTTGAGGTCCTCTCCTTCAAGAGGGAGAGTTCTTAATCAAGTGAATGGAGTCACAACATGAACAAACCACAAACCCAGACACCTCTTCGCCATGGTCGTGTCACATCCCCTTCCAGCCGTGGCGCAGTCGCCGTGGATCTTGGCCTGCTGGAAACCTGGCAGGTCAATGAAATGGAAGGCGGCAAGAACTTCCCGGCACTGACGGCCGGTCCGTTCCCGGCGCCTTATCAAACCGACAGTGACAGCGTCACCCCACCCGCCGACGGCGTCATCCTCAGCGGTGGCAAGACCGATGCCCGTGACTGCATCAACTTCACCCACGAGGAAATGGCCAAGAAACTTGGCCGCGCCTTCACCTGGCCGTTGCTCAATGTCGAGCCGGGTCAGACCTTCAAGGTCACCTGGGCATACACCGCGCCGCACACCACCCGTGGTTATCGCTGGCTGATCACCAAGGATGGCTGGGATCCGAAACAGCGCATCACCCGCGCACAACTGGAAACCCAGCCGTTCGCTGAAGACTTCTATGCCCAGGTGCCGTACTACAGCCATGCAGGCGAACTGAAGGCCAAGGTCAATCATGAAGTGAAACTGCCGGCCAACAAGAAGGGCCAGCATGTGATTGTGTTGATGTGGATCGTCGCCAACACCGGCAACGCCTTCTATCAAGCCTTCGACGTGGACTTCAAATAAGCCCGCGCCGTTAAACCCACACGTTCTGAAGGATTAGAACATGTCAAAGATTGACTTTACCTCACTGCAATTGCCGCTCAACGATGCCGCTTCGCCGATGCCGAGCATTGCCGGCAAAAAGATCCTCATGGGCTTCTGGCACAACTGGCCTGCCGGCCCGAGCGATGGCTACCAGCGTGGCCAGTTCGCCAATATGAGCCTGGTGGATGTGCCAAAGGATTACAACGTGGTGGCCGTGGCCTTCATGAAGGGCAACGGTATCCCAACCTTCACCCCGTACAAGCTGTCCGACGCCGAGTTCCGTCGCCAGGTGGGTGTGCTGAACAGCCAGGGCAGGGCGGTGCTGATTTCCCTTGGCGGCGCCGATGCACACATCGAACTGCATAAAGGCAACGAACAGCCACTGGCCAGCGAGATTATCCGCCTGGTGGAAACCTATGGCTTTGATGGCCTGGATATCGATCTTGAACAGAGCGCGATTGATTTCGCCGACAACAAGACTGTCCTGCCCGCCGCCTTGAAACTGGTCAAGGACCACTACGCAGGTCAAGGCAAACACTTCATCATCAGCATGGCACCGGAGTTTCCGTACCTCACCACCGCCGGCAAATACGTCGGTTACATCCAGGCGCTGGAAGGCTATTACGACTTCATCGCCCCGCAGTATTACAACCAGGGGGGCGACGGCATCTGGGTGCAGGAGGTCAACAATGGCAACGGCGCCTGGATTGCCCAGAACAACGACGCGATGAAGGAGGATTTCCTGTTTTACCTCACCGAAAGTCTGGTGAGCGGAACGCGCGGGTTTACCAAGATCCCGGCAGACAAGTTCGTCATTGGCCTGCCCGCCAACGTCGATGCGGCTGCCACCGGTTATGTGATCAACCCGACAGCCGTGACCAATACATTCAAGCGTTTGCACGACAAAGGATTGTCGATCAAGGGCCTGATGACCTGGTCGGTGAATTGGGACAACGGGATCAACAAAGACCATGTGCCCTACAACTGGGAGTTCAGCCGCCGTTATGGGCCGATGATCAATGGCACTGATCTCGCTGGCCTGGAGCAGGAAGAGGCGGATCTGGAGATCGCCAATCGGCAGTAGCGCAAAAGGGGCCTCTGGCAGACGTGCCAGAGGTCAAACAGCTAAGCTTCTGATCTGACTAAAATCCGATGCCTGTTTGGGCATCGGATTTTTTGCGTCACGCTCAAATTGCGCTGAGCATTCCTAAAGCCGATTTACCGCACCAGACAAGGCCGCTTGTTATCAAAGCCCCAACCTGGGATCAGAAACTGCATCGCCACACTGTCATCCCGGGCTCCAAGGCCCATGCCTTTGTACAGTTCATGAGCCTTGGCCACCGCGTCCATATCGATATCCACACCCAGGCCAGGCTTGGCCGGCACCTTCACATAGCCCCCTTCAATCTTCAACGGCTCCCGCGTCAGGCGCTGGCCGTCCTGCCAGATCCAGTGGGTGTCGATGGCGGTGATCTCGCCCGGTGCGGCCGCCGCCACCTGGGTGAACATTGCCAGGGAAATATCAAAGTGGTTGTTGGAATGCGAGCCCCAGGTCAGGCCCCACTCGTTGCACATTTGCGCGACGCGCACCGAGCCCTGCATGGTCCAGAAGTGCGGGTCGGCGAGGGGAATGTCCACTGATTGCAGCTGGATGGCGTGGCCCATTTCACGCCAGTCCGTGGCGACCATGTTGGTGGCGGTTTTCAGGCCCGTGGCGCGGCGGAATTCGGCCATGACTTCGCGGCCCGAGTAGCCGTTTTCTGCGCCGCAGGGGTCTTCGGCGTAGGCCAGCACATGATGCTGGTCGCGGCACAGGCGGATGGCTTCTTTCAACGACCATGCGCCGTTGGGGTCAAGGGTGATGCGCGCATCGGGAAAACGCTCGGCCAGCGCAGTGACGGCTTCGATTTCTGCGTCGCCACTCAATACGCCGCCCTTGAGCTTGAAATCGTTGAAGCCATATTTGGCCTTGGCCGCTTCGGCCAGGCGCACTACCGCGTCGGCAGTCAGGGCTGTTTCATGACGCAGGCGGAACCACTCATCGTCGGCGTCGGCCTCGTTGCGGTAGGCCAGGTCGGTGGCGTTGCGATCCCCCACATAGAACAGGTAGCCGAGCATCTTCACCGCATCGCGTTGCTGGCCTTCGCCAAGCAAGGCGGCCACCGGCACTTCGAGAAACTGGCCCAGCAGGTCGAGCAGCGCGGCCTCCATGGCGGTGACGGCGTGGATGGTGATGCGCAGGTCGAAGGTTTGCAGGCCGCGACCCGCGCTGTCTCGGGACGCAAAGGTGCTGCGCATCTGGTTGAGGACGCGCTGGTACTGGCCAATCGGCTGGCCGATCACTAGGCCGCGGGCATCCTCCAGGGTTTGGCGAATGCGCTCGCCGCCGGGTACTTCGCCCACGCCAGTGTTGCCGCTGCTGTCCTTGAGGATGACGATATTGCGCGTGAAGTAGGGGCCGTGGGCGCCGCTGAGGTTCAGCAACATGCTGTCGTGGCCGGCGACGGGGACGACTTGGAAGTGAGTGACTACAGGGGTATTCATGGCAAGTTCCTGGCTGAGTTCAAAGAGGTTTGCTGATGGCGGCACCGCTGGGCACGGCCAACACGGCAGAGGGTGAGGTCTTGGCAAAGAACACCAGGATGGCCGCGAGCACCGAGGTGCAGGCCAGGCCATACAGCCCGCCCTGGATCGATCCGGTGGTCTGCTCCAGAAAGCCAAAGGTAGTCGGCGCCACAAAGCCGCCCAGGTTGCCGATGGAGTTGATCAGCGCGATCACGGCGGCGGCGATGCGCGCATCCAGGTAGCCCTGGGGGATCGGCCAGAACAGCGACGACGCAGACTTGAACCCGATGGCCGCAAAACAGATCGCCACGAAAGCGAAGATCGGCCCGCCGGTGGTGGACATGAACATGCCGGCCGCCGCGATCAGCAGGGCCGCCGCGACCCAGGCCTGCTGGAACTTGAACTTGCCCGACAGCGACGCGAAGGCGTACATGGCAATGATCGAGATCAGCCAGGGGATCGAGTTGAAGAAACCGACCTGCACATCACTCAAGTCACCCATCTTCTTGATGATGCTCGGCAGCCAGAAGGTGGCGGCGTAGATCGTCAATTGAATGCAAAAGTACAGGGCGCAAAACAGCAGGATCTGGCGGTCCTTGAGCAGCTTGCCGAGGGTGGGTTTCACCGTGGTCAGGGCTTCGCGATCACGTTGCTCCTGATCGATGGCGCCCACCAGCGCATCCTGCTCTTCGCGGCTCAACCACTTGGCGTCGTGGGGCTTGGAGTCGAGCCAGAACCACACGAAGAAGCCCAGCGCCACCGAGGCCAGGCCCTCGATGCCGAACATCCATTGCCAGCCATGCAAACCAAAGCCTTCGATCTGCAACAACGCGCCCGACAACGGCCCGGAGATCAATGACGCCACCGCCGAACCACTGAGGAAGATCGCGATGGCCTTGCCACGCTCCACGCCGGGCAACCAGCGCGTGAAGTAATAGATCACGCCGGGGAAGAAACCGGCTTCCGCCACACCCAGCAGGAAACGCAGGATGTAGAAGTGGGTTTCGTTCTGGATAAACGCCATAAGCGTGGCGACGATGCCCCAGGTGAACATGATGCGTGTCAGCCAGATACGCGCGCCGACTTTCTGCAGGAGCATATTGGACGGCACTTCGAACAGCGCATAGCCAATGAAGAATAGCCCGGCGCCGAAGCCGTAGGCCGCTGCGCCGATTCCCAGGTCATGCTCCATGTGTGTGCGCACGAAGCCGATATTGACCCGGTCGATGTAGTTGAGGATGAACATGACCACGAACAGTGGAAGCACATGGCCCTTCACTTTGCTCACGGCGCGGGCGAGCGCTGAATCACTTTCGGGTACGGCAGATGCTGGGCTTGAATGCTTCACGAATGAAAACTCCCCCTGATTATTTTTATGCGGGTTTGGTGTTTTGTTGACAGACATCATACAAGTTGTTTTTTAAAGGCCGCAATCCTGTCAGGGCTGTTTTTGTTCTTATAAGCCGGTATTGAGGTTGGCTATTTTGGTTATTTGCCAGATTTTATTGGGTTTTGCCCCGCTAGTGACGGCTCGGGGTGTGCGCTTCTCTCGAAGCGAAGACAGGGTCGGGTGAGGTGGGATGATTGTGTTGTCATACAAGTTGGGTGTTTTTCGCCGCCACCCGTCGCCCCGTGCGTTCAGGGTGATAAGCTCCCCCCAGCCCAACCCCGTGGACCCGTCTCGATGCCGATTAAAAGCACACCGCCTGTGCGTAAACGTTCCGCCAACCTGGCCCAGGGCGTGGTCGAGGCACTGACCCAGCGCATCCAGTTGGGACAACTCAAGCCGGGTGAAAAACTGCCGTCCGAATCCACCATCGTGCTTGAGCATGGGGTGAGCCGTACCGTGGTGCGTGAGGCCTTGTCCAAGCTGCAGGCGTCGGGGCTGGTGGAGACGCGTCACGGCATCGGCACCTTTGTGCTGGAGCAGCACACGCAGCCGGGCCTGCGCTTGCATGTGGACACGGTCGCCAGCGTGCGCAACATGCTCGAATTGCGCCTGGGTCTGGAAGTGCAAGCGGTGGCGTTGGCCGCGCTGCGCAGGAGCGAGGCACAACTGGCCCACATGCGCCAGGCACTGGACGACTACCAAGCCTCCCTGGCCAACAACGACAGCTGTGTGGAGGAGGACAAGCGCTTTCACCAACTGATCGCCGAAGCCACCGGCAATACGTTTTTCACCGACATCATGCAGCACCTGGGCACGGCGATGATTCCGCGCACCCAGGTGAATGCCGTCGAGCGCGGCGGCGCGGACTTTGCCCAACTGGGGCAGTTGGCGAACCTGGAACACGAGGCCATCTACAACGCTATCAAGCGCCAGGACCCGGACGCCGCACGGGCGGCCATGGTGCTGCACTTGACCAACAGCCGGGATCGATTTTCCGGGCACTCTTAAGGAATCACCGTTGAACGAACACACTTTGTCGCAGCGCCTGGAGCGCGTGGCCGCGCACATACCCGCGGGTGCCCGCCTGGCCGATATCGGCTCAGACCACGCCTACCTGCCGGTGGCGTTGATGCGCCGTGGCGCTATTGCGGCGGCCGTGGCGGGGGAAGTGGCCGCTACGCCGTTTCAGGCGGCCAACCGTACCGTGGCCGACAATGGCCTGACGCAGCACATCACCGTGCGCCTGGCCGATGGTTTGGCGGCGATTGAAGCGGGCGATGACATTACCGCTGTCAGCCTGTGCGGCATGGGTGGCGAGACGATCCGCGACATTCTCGACAGCGGCAGGGCGCGGTTGAACGGGCGGGAACGCCTGATCCTGCAACCCAATGGCGGTGAGCAGCCGCTGCGTCAATGGTTGATGGAGAACGGCTACCAGATCCTCCATGAAGAGTTGCTGCGGGAAAACCGCTTCTACTACGAAATCATTGTCGCCGAACGCGCCGAGGCGATGACCTATACCGCCGAGCAGCTGTACTTCGGTCCGTTGCAAATGCAGGCGCGTAGCCCGGAATTCCTGGCGAAGTGGCAACGTATATTGCGCGAGAAACGCAAGACATTGGCCAGCCTCGAACAGGCGCGGCAGGCGGTGCCCAAGCAGAAAGTGCAGGAGATCGTGCAGCAGGTGAAGTGGATCGATCAGTTGCTCGCCTGAACCACATTCACGGCACTTCACCGCTACGCTGTAGTCTTCTCTTAAATCCCCCCAAGGTGTTGCCTCGATGATCACTGTTCACCACCTCAACAACTCCCGCTCGCAACGTATCCTGTGGGCGCTTGAAGAACTGGGCCTGCCCTACGACATCAAGCGCTACCAGCGCGACGCCAAGACCAACCTGGCTCCGCCTGAACTCAAGGCCATTCACCCGCTGGGCAAATCCCCGGTGATCGAAGACGGTTCCCGCGTGCTGATCGAATCTGCTGCGATCATCGACTACCTCATCCGCCGCCACGGCAACGGCCAACTGCAACCCGACCCGGCCACCGACGCCTACGACAGCTATGTGCAATGGCTGCATTTTGCCGAAGGCTCGGCGATGTTGCCGTTGATGCTCAACCTTTATGTGGGACGGCTGGGTGAAGCAGGCGCACCGCTGCATCCGCGGATTGAATCGGAGCTGGCCAACTACCTGGGCTACCTGAATGACGTGCTGGGCCACACGCCGTACCTGGTGGGCGACGCACTCAGCGGCGCGGATATTCAGATGAGCTTTATCGGCGAAGTCGCCCAGGCCCAGGGCAAATTGCAGGCCTACCCGAACTTGGCCGCGTGGCTGCAAAAGCTCCAGGCGCGCCCGGCATACCGCAAGGCGGTGGAGCGGGGCGGGGAATACGCGTTCGCCAAATAGCGGGCCCACCGACACCGCCTCCTGTAGGAGCGAGCTTGCTCGCGAAAAACGTCAACGATAACGCGTGTTTCCTGGATGAACGCGGCGCCTTTGGGTTTTTCGCGAGCAAGCTCGCTCCTACAGAACCCGTTTCGGCAGGTGAACCTTCGAGTCTTCCAGTGCTCACTTAAAAGGTGGCACTGGCTTTTCTCGAAAGGAATCTGCATGCACTCCACCTCGTCAATCGCGCCCGTAGAGCGCGAGCTGAGCCTGCGGGCAGTCATCACCGGGATCGTACTGGGCATCCTGCTGACCCCTTCCAATGTCTATGCAGGCTTGAAGATCGGCTGGTCGTTCAATATGTCGATCATCGCCTTGCTGATCGGTTATGGCCTCTGGCAAGGCCTGGCCCGGCGTTCCGCTGAACACCTGCCGTGGACCCTGCACGAGAGTAATATCAACCAGACCGTGGCCTCTGCCGCGGCGTCGATCATTTCCGGCGGGCTGGTCGCGCCCATCCCGGCTTATACCTTGCTCACCGGCAACCAACTGGCAGCGCTGCCGATGATCGCCTGGGTGTTCTCGGTAAGTTTCCTGGGGATCTGGATCGCGTGGTACCTGCGGCCTTCATTGCTCAATGACAAGGCACTGAAGTTTCCCGAAGGCATGGCCACCCTGGAGACCCTGCTGCACATCTACAACCATGGTCGCGAAGCCGCCACGCGCTTGAAAGTGCTGCTCGGCGCAGCGTTGTTGTCCGGGCTGGTCAAGTGGGTGGATACCTTTATGTGGGCCTTCCCACGCTGGTCGCCGAACGCCCAGTTGGAGCGCCTGACCTTCACCGCCGACCCCTCTCTGCTGTTGCTGGGGTTCGGCGGCATCATCGGCATTCGCGTGGGCCTGACCCTGCTGCTCGGCGCCTTGCTGGCATGGGGCGGGCTGGGGCCGTGGCTGTTGGCCAACGGCCTGGTGAGCCTGCCCGCCGACAGCAGCGGCCCGCAATTTGCCGCGCTGGTGGAGTGGCTGCTGTGGCCCGGCGTGAGCCTGATGGTGTGTTCCACCCTGGCGTCCCTGGCGATTCGCCTGTGGGCGTTGCATCGCTCAACCCGAGCGGCTGGCGGCACGCCTTGGGAGGTTCCCAAGCCTGGGCCTGCCGTGGGGTTCGCGCTGGCGATCGTGTTGGTGGTGAGCCTGCAAGCGCTGTTGTTCGGTATCAACCTTGGGATGGCGCTGCTAACCATTCCCCTGGCGATCTGCCTGGCCGCCGTGGCGGCGCGGGTGGTGGGGGCGACCGGTATTCCGCCGATTGGCGCCATCGGGCAACTGTCTCAGCTGAGTTTTGGCATCGTTGCGCCGGGCCAGGTGCCGATCAACCTGATGAGCGCCAACACCGCCGGCGGTTCGGCGGGGCAGTGCACAGACCTGATGAATGACTTCAAGGTGGGCAAAGCGATTGGCGCGACGCCGCACAAACAGGTTATCGCCCAGATTCTCGGGGTTTTTGTCGGCAGCGTCGTCGGCGTATTCGCGTACCTGGCGTTGATCCCCGACCCTCAAACCATGCTGCTCACCGAACAGTGGCCAGCCCCGGCCGTCGCCACCTGGAAAGCCGTGGCTCAAACCCTGACCCACGGTTTGGATTCACTGTCCCCCAGCATCCGCTGGGCCATTGCTATTGCAAGCCTGTGCGGCGTACTGCTGGGCATACTCGACAGCACATTACCCACCCATCGCGCCCGCTACTTGCCCAGTGCGGCAGCCTTGGGACTGGCGTTTGTCTTGCCTGCGTCGGTGTCGCTGATGATGGCCCTTGGCGCGATCATGACCTGGGCCGTGAGCTGTCGCTGGCCAAGTGTGACGCAGCGCTTTGCGATCACGGCAGCGGCGGGGCTGATCGCCGGTGAGAGCATTACTGGCGTGGGCGCGTCGTTATGGCAGATGCTGGGAAGTGGATAAATGGCCCTCGTGGATTTACAACTCTTCACGAATTCAAAAGGCTCACCGTTATAGGCTTGGCGCTGCGACCACTGGATCAAACCCATTCAACTGACCGTTGAGCCTAGCCCATGAAACTGCCTGCCATCGCTGCCACGTTTCTCGCCGTTGCTACGCTGCATCCTTTACCCGTACACGGCGCAGGCCCCGTCACCCATGTCGCCATCTACCGAGGCCCGGCAGGCTGCCCCGACTGCTCGGAAAACGTGAAAACCGCCCTGCAGCGCCTGGACCCCAATTACCAGATCGACTTCGTCGGCGCCGACGAACCCATCGACATCACTCCACAAAACCTGGCGCGCTATGACCTCTACGTGCAGCCCGGTGGCGGCCAGGACATCCCGGCCGCCCTCGACAGCCTGGGCGATGCGCGTGCCGAAGCCATCCGCGATTACGTCGCCAAAGGCGGCCGCTACCTGGGCCTGTGCATGGGCGCCTACCTGGCCGACGACAACAACCTCGGCCTGATCCCCCAGGCGCTTGATACCGAAGCTGGCCGTCCCGGTTTTGAAGTGTCCGGTATTGAGGACGCCGCCGTGCGGGTGACGTGGGACGGGCAACCCGACTCTGTGTTCTATCAGGACGGTCCGTATTTTCCCAAAGCCAATGCCACTGCGCCCTACAAGGTCATCGCCACCTACCACAATGGTGACGTGGCGGCGGCGCGCTATACCTACGAACGTGGCGTGGTGGTGCTGAGCGGGCCGCACCCGGAAGCCGGGCGGGAATGGTTTGAAAATGCCGATATCGAGCTGAGCAAGATGCCGCGTGGCGAGCTGTTCGGGTCGTTGATACGCAGCGCGCAAGAGTAGAGCACACCGCGCGTTGCCTCACGGTACCACTATCCCCATGTCGATATCAGGCACGATGGTGGCGTAACCAGGCTACTTGTGCCTGGCCTCGGGCACTTAAGGTGAAGGTCATTGGCCGCCCGAGAACAACAAAAACAATGACTAGCCTCAACTGCAACGATTCCAACGGTCAGCTTGCGCAGGGCTTCAAGCCGCGCCATGTGACCATGTTGTCCATCGCCGGCATCATCGGCGCGGGGTTGTTTGTCGGCTCCGGACACGCGATCGCCGCCGCCGGGCCAGCGGTGTTGCTGGCTTATCTGTTTTCCGGCCTGTTGGTGGTGCTGGTCATGCGCATGCTGGGGGAAATGGCGGTGGCACGCCCGGACACTGGCTCGTTTTCAACCTACGCCGACCAGGCCATCGGCCCTTGGGCGGGGTTCACCATCGGCTGGTTGTATTGGTGGTTCTGGGTGCTGGTCATTCCCATCGAAGCCTTGGCCGCCGGGCACGTGCTCAACCAGTGGTTCCCTCAGGTTGATGCGTGGCTGTTTGCGTTGATCTCAATCGTTTTGCTGGTGATCACCAATCTGTTCAGCGTGGCCAAATACGGCGAATTCGAATTCTGGTTCGCCATGGCCAAGGTGATTGCCATCGTCGGCTTTATCGGCCTGGGCTTCAGCGTCCTCATGGGCTGGATCCCGGATCGCGAAGCCAGCGGCTTGAGCCGCTTGATGGAGGAACACGGCGGGTTTGCTCCCAACGGCCTGTCGGCGGTGGTGGGCGCGTTCATTACCATCATGTTCAGCTTCATCGGCACTGAGGCGGTGACCATCGCCGCAGCCGAGTCGAGCAACCCGGCGCAGAACATCGCCAAGGCCACCCGTTCGGTGATCTGGCGCATTGGCGTGTTCTACCTGTTGTCGATCTCCGTCGTGATTTCCGTGGTGCCCTGGAACGATCCGCTGTTGGCCTCCGTGGGTTCCTATCAGCGCGCACTGGAAATTATGAACATCCCCAACGCCAAATTCATGGTCGATGTGGTGGTGTTGATCGCGGTAGCCAGTTGCATGAACTCCTCGATCTACATTTCTTCGCGCATGCTGTTTTCCCTGGGCAAACGCGGCGATGCGCCGCCGGCGCTTAAAATCACCTCGAAGGCGGGCGTGCCCAGGGCGGCGGTGATCGCCAGCACCATCATCGGTGCGGGCGTTACGTTGCTGAGCTACTTCATGCCGGCCGGTCTGTTCCAGTTCCTGCTCGCCAGCTCCGGGGCCATCGCGTTGTTGGTGTACCTGGTCATCGCTATCTCGCAACTGCGTATGCGTCGCTTGCTGCTTCGGCAGAACGTCGAACTGACCTTTCGCATGTGGCTGTTTCCGTGGCTGACTTACCTGGTGATCGTATTCATCTGCCTGGCCCTGGGGGTGATGATGGTGACGCCGGAACACCGCACCGAAGTGTCCTCGACCATTGGCCTGGCGTTGGTAATTTCCTTCATCGGCCTGGTCACGTCGCGCCAGCACAACCGGGCACCCAAGCCGGTGGCGCTGGAACATTCCTGATCACGCCTGTGGGGTAGCGGTGATGGAAACCGAGGCACCTGTTTGCCAGACCATCGGCTTTTTGCTGCTGGACCAATTCACCCTGATCTCGCTGTCGTGTGCGGTCGAGCCGCTGCGCATGGCCAACCAATTGGCGGGCGAAGAACTCTACCGTTGGCAAACCCTAAGTCTGGACGGCCAGCCGGTGTGGGCCAGCGATGGCGTGTCGGTGACCCCGGACGCGTGCGCGCAGGACCAGCGCGGCTTCGATGCGGTGATCGTGTGCGGCGGCGTGGGCATTCAACAGGCTATCAGCCCTGCGCTCATCGCCTGGTTGCGCAGCCAGGCGCGCCTGTACTGTAAACGTCTCGGCGCGGTGTGCACCGGCAGTTGGGCACTGGCCCAGGCGGGGTTGCTCGATGGCTTCCAGTGCAGCGTGCATTGGGAGCTGATGGCGTCGATGCAGGAGGCGTTTACCCGCGTCAAAGTCAGCTCCAGCGTATTCACGCTCGATGGCAACCGCTTTACCAGCTCTGGCGGCACTGCGCCGCTGGACATGATGCTGCACCTGATCGGCCGCGATCACGGGCACACGCTGTCGGCGGCGATTTCCCAGATGTTCGTGTACGAGCGCATTCGCAACGAGCGCGACCACCAACGCGTGCCGCTCAAACACCTGCTCGGCACGCAACAGCCCAAGCTGCAAGAAGTGGTCGCCCTGATGGAGTCCAACCTGGAAGAACCCATCGACCTCGACGAACTGGCCGCCTACGTGCACGTGTCCCGCCGCCAGTTGGAGCGCATGTTCCAGAAGCACCTGTACTGCACGCCATCGCGCTATTACCTCAAGCTGCGCCTGACCCGTGCGCGCCAGTTGCTGATGCAGACGCCCATTTCGATTGTCGAGCTGGCGGTGATTTGCGGCTTTGTGTCCACGCCGCATTTTTCCAAGTGCTACCGGGATTTCTTCGGCGTTGCGCCCAGCGATGAGCGCTCGGACATGCGCCTGCATCCGCCGCCTGCGTTACGGCCAGAGGGGCAATCCCGGGCCCCGCAACAGCCCAGGAATACACTGGAGCAGGCGCGCGACGAGCCGACGTTTGCTACGGTGCAGATTCAAAGGCGATAGGGCTTGGGGTTTTCCCGAATGCCAGTAGGAGCGAGCTCGCTCGCGAAAAACTCACAGGCGCCGCGCTCATTCAGGAAGCACGCGTTATCGTTGGCGTTTTTCGCGAGCAAGCTCGCTCCTACAGAAGGCAATAAGCCTCGGCGCTCAAATCCACTGGTCATTCAACGCGGTGCGCTCACCGCCTTCATGCCCGGTATTCAGAATGCCCCTAGGCTCGATCATCATCAGCCTGGCTTCACCTTCGGCCGCCGTCCTGTGCTCAATGCCACGCGGCACCACATACAACTCACCCGGCTTCACATACACCGGGCCCTCCGGCAGGTCGATACGCAGCGTGCCTTCAAGCACCAGGAACGCTTCATCGGTTTCGGGGTGCGAATGCCAAATGAATTCACCCTCGATACGCACCACCTTGAACTGGTAGTCGTTCATTTCGGCAACCACTCTTGGGCTCCATTGCTGATCGATGAGCGAAGCTTTGTGCGCGAGGTTTATCGGTTGGGCGGGTTGCTGTAGGTGAGTCATGCTGAGCCTTCCTGTCGGTGAGAAGGCCAGATTATCCGGGCCGACAGGTCATAGGCTTGTACGATCCTGCAACCCCCTCCACTCCTACGCCCCCGCATTCCCCACGGGAATGCAGCGCATAAAATTAATGCATTTTTCTTACTGCCACGGTTAACGTAATTTCCTTCAAGGCCACGGAGAACCGCCTTGAACTCATCCTCATCCAACCCTGCTGACAAATTCGATACCTCAAGAGCCAACGAGTACGCGCGACAAAGCCGTATCGCGTTGGCGGGCTATGACGCGTGCCAGGATCTGGCAGCCTGCATGCTCGCGGCGAGCCTTGGCGATGCCCCTTCGGCCAAGATACTGGTGGTCGGCGCCGGCGGTACGGCGCAGGAGATCATCGCCATGGCCAACCTTGAACCAGGCTGGTGCTTCATGGCGGTTGATCCCTCGCAGCCGATGCTGGACGCGGCAAGGCAGCAGTTGGAAGCCAACCACCTGCTTGATAGAACAACCCTGCATCTCGGGACGCTTGAAGACCTGGCAGCAGACGCGTCATACGACGCCGCCACCTTGATCGGTGTGCTCCACCATCTGGGGGGGGATGACGCCAAGGACCGGATGCTGCGATCGATTCGGGCGCACCTGAAACCGGGGGCACCGCTGATCGTCGCGGGCAATCATTACGCGTATGCCAGCCAGCCGTTGCTGCTGGCGGCATGGGGCCAACGCTGGCGTCAGCATGGCGCCACCCCGGACGAAGTGAAGGCCAAGCTCGGCAAAATCCTTCAAGGCGCTGACCCGCCCCATTCCGAGGCCGCGGTTCAGAAGCTGTTGCATGACGCTGGCTTCGGCGACGCGACGCGTTTCTTCAGCAGCCTTTTCTGGGGGGCTTGGTTGACGTGCAAGGTGGGGTAGCGAGGTCTCCCGTTGCTCAGTGAGCCGTGGCGCGATTCAGATCCCCCGGAGAGTAGCCAGCCGCCGACGCCAATCGCCGCCATGCCGAAGGTGGCATTCCTCTTCGGAGTCGAAACTGACGCAGCGGGCGATGTTCGGGACGTGCACGTCGGCGTCATCCAGCGCGGCGGTAGTCAGCTCGCGCATACGGGCGTCCCCGCCGGTCGCAAGGGCGCGAGCCTTGCTCGCAACGCTGTCGAACACCCAGATCACCCGCAGGCTTTGGGGAAACGCGTGGTAGTCGACGGTGTGGGTCAACCAGTCGAAGCCCGGAATTTCGACCTTTGCGATCTCGCAGGCGTCGGTCAGCGCCGCGATGAGACGGCGTTCGATACGGGCGTGGTCGCGTGAGGCAGGCGGCATAAAGGAAATCCGTGAATCCTGGGAGTGGGTTGGGGCATCAGGCGATAGGCTGATCAGAGCGGGCGTTATTGAAGCGCGGGGCGCAAGCGTTGCCACTCATTCAAGCAATCCTCGGCAACGATATCCGGGTATCCCCGTTTGTGTTCCATCGCCAACGCGGTGGAGAAGGGTACCGCAATGCAAGTGGCTTGGTCATTGCAGCGAAGTGTCATCGACCATCGGCCTGGTCACGGCGCGCCAGCATGGGCGGGCGATCAAGCCGGTGGTGTGGGAGCAATCCTGACAGCGCGGCCCTACCTTTGGGCCCCGTCACTTCAGTGCTGGCGCACCCCTCTTGTCATACGCCGCAGTACCTGCTTATCGCCCTGCCTATAGTGCATGACCACCGCCCCGACATGCCCGAGGATAAGCACCAGCATTGTCCAACCCAGCAAGCTATGAAAGTTGCTGCCCAGATCAACCATCCACTGGATTTTTTCCCCCTCGAACCCCTCCATGACCGGCACGCCAAACGCAGAAAAAGCCCGGCCGGAGCCGTACTGGCGGATCATCCCGATCAGCGGGATCAGGAACATCAGTGCATACAGCATGCCGTGCCCGGCGGCGGCGAAACGGCTGATGCTGAGTGGGCGCCGGTGTTGGTTCAGCAGACTCCAGCCGGCACGTAGGATCAGCAACACCAGTAATAACAACCCTACGGGTTTGTGAAAGGGCCACAGCCATTTATCCAGCGTTGAGTCTGATGCCAAGTAATGGGTTATGGCTGAGCAATAGATCCACGCAAACAACAGGAACATCAGCCAATGCACTGCTCGGCTTACCGAGTCGTAGTGTTCACGTGACCCAGCAGAGGGTGCGCAAGTCGTCATTGTCGTATCCTTCTGGCGAGTCGCCTTGCGTTCTTTTTCAAGCGCATTGAGGCGACAGATGATAAACGGCCAGAATGAATCTGGCGGTGACCAGATCATATACAAGGAGACACAGGCAGCGGTCGTGTCGAAACATCAAGAAAACATGCATCCCTCAGGGTGTGATCTGGATGCCCAACGGCATGGGCGTAGCCTGTTCAAATCCACCGAGCATTTTCAGCCGTACGCTCCCTACCTTCATGCCCGGTATTCAAAATGCCCCGTGGCGAGCCTTCGAGCACCAGGAATGCTTCGGGCGCGTGTTCGTTCTTGCGCAGGGCGTGGAACGATCAAAAGCTGTGGCGAGGGAGCTCGCTCCCGTGACGGTCTAAAGCTGACGCGTTTATGGTCGATAACCCGTATGAACCCGCTAATCAAGGACCGATTAAATGGCACTTTCCGTTAGCCCTGCCTATATGCCACCGGCCAATCTCAACCTCACGCCTTCTGAGCAGAAGCTCGTACCCCAGGCGTCGACGGACCCCGCCAAGCAAGCCCTGGCAAACGCCGGCCCCGCGGCCATTTACCATCCCAGTGAAGCCGCGACAACCACGGCACAACCCCCGGAGGCCGTTGATACCTGGGTCGGTCGCTCCGAATCGCCGCACTTTCCTCGCTTCGTCGACATGTTCAATGGCGCGCAAAGTGCGCTGAAAGCTTCCTTCCAGACATTCGAAGCGAACCTGGCAGCCACTGCGCCCGACCTGGCCAGCACCGGGTACGGTTTTACCGTTGAGGCTGACGGACGGCTGAAAGTGCTCGATACGGCTGGCCAGCTCAGCCGTGAGGCGACCGAGAGGCTGACGGTTCTGCTCAATCAATCCGTTGAGCTGAAAGCCACAGCCGTGGCCTACCGCAACGCCGCCATCGACATGGTAGACGCAGGTTCACCCTGGTCGGGAAGCACCCTGGGCTACTACAGCCTGACCAATGAAAACTTCGCCAGCACTATTGATCTGGCGCCCTTGCTCAGAACGCATGACCCGTCGGATATTAAAGCGGGCAGAAACCAGTTTTTCATAAACCAATTGTCTTCCAACGGGGAGCGCGCGACGCAAGAGACTGAGCGGGCGATGTTGGAGCGGCGTGCCGCCCAGGGGTTCAGCACCCAGGCTTGATCGGCGCAGCCTGCGGCTGTCGTCGAGGACCGATCGGCGGCAGTCAGCTCGCGCATGCGTGCGTCTGCCTCAGTGGCAGGGGCGCTTATTGTTCAGGGTTGATCAACGATCTCAACGTATGGTCCTCCCAGATGCCACCGATTTTCAGATAGGCTCGCGCATGTCCTTCCTTCTCAAACCCCAGCGACTCCAGAAGGCGTTCACTTCGCACATTGCGAGGCAAATGATTGGCCATGATCCGATGAAGACCCAACTGCTCAAAGCAGTGTTGATTAGTGACCTGAAGCGTTCTTTTCATCAGGCCACGGCCTTGGGCTGATTCCGCCAGCGAGAAGCCGAGATGACAGGCCTGAAAAACGCCCCTCACAATATTCGTGTAGTTACACCGCGCTAGGACCTCTCCGCTCTCCGGTTCAAGCAAGAGGAAGCACAGAGCGTTGCCAGCGTGCATATTGTTGACCTGTTGCTCGACCCTGGCCTTTGCGTTGCCCGTGGTGAAATACTCCTCGTCCCTGAGCGGCTCCCAGGGTTGCAGATGCCTGCGATTGACGCGTTCGTAACGGCTGATCCTCTCGAAATCGTCGCCCCACAATGGCCGAAGGCAGTAGCCCTCAACGCAATACTCCATAAACCCCTCCAGATTTACCAATGCCCCAATCTGACTGCGTAGCCGCAAAGAATAGCGCCGCTGCGCGTAAAGCGACCCCTTTCATGGCAAACAGGTCTACCATGCCAGCCCCGGCAGTGGTTCCACTCGCTCCCGAACTCCATTTTTCAAGGTAGCGATAATGTCCATCGACCAGATCTCCCTCCCCAAAGGCGTCGGCCCTCACGCCGCCAAGCTGCTTGACGCTATTACTGGCGCCTCCACCCATGAAGAACTCAACCGTGCTGGCGGTAAAGCCGAGGGTTTTGTGCTGGGGCTGGAGGCCACCAAGGCGATCAAAAGCCAAATCGCAGAGTCGCTGTATGTGGCGTATGACGACGCGGCGAGCAATCGGGCGGGTGAACTGAAGGGCTAGTGCACCTCAGCCCATGGTTCCGGAATGAGCGCCAATCGCCGGACTAGGCTGACGAACATAATAATTGTCGAACTCACTGCTTTCGATGAACTGGAAGCCATGGCGGGTATAAAAGCGATTCGAAGCGCTTTCTTTGAGAGCCCCTACTTTGATAGGCAGCGCAGCCGCATCCGCCTCTTTGAAAATCTGAGTGAGAACAGCAGACCCCACCCCTGACCCTTGCGCGCTCGGCCTTACATACAAGTGGTCGAGCAAGAGTTCATTGGGGTGATGTTTCACCACTACGAAACCCACCCGCTCTCCAGATGCCTCGATATAGCGTGTGTCGCGAGCTTCAAAGCCGCCAAGAAACCGCTCCCGCGCACGCACAGGGTCAAATCGCCCAACACGCTCCAGACTTTCGCGCATGGCCTCGATTCGAATAGCTACCAGATTATCCAAGTCGCTTTGTTGAACTGGGGCCAAAGTGATGGGGGAATTTTGATTGGGTGCGACGGGCATATTGGGTGCTCGAACTACCATCCTGGGGGCTCAGTATAGATAGCCTGATACTGATGAAGCGACCCGCATGATATGTTCACGGCATACATGGAGTAACGGACCCCAGGAAGGAAATGGCCATGCCAGTGGACACCCACGCAATCCGCATTCTCTCGCAACGCCTGAGCATCGAGCCCTTCTGCGAGCAGGACGCTGTTGAGTCTTTCTCTTGTATCTCACTGTCTCTGACTCGCTACATGTCCTGGGAACCGCCTGCCTCACTGGAAGAGTACGCGCAAGTCTGGGGGCAGTGGCTGCCTGCGATAGCGGATGGTAGCGACATTGTGTTCACGGTCAGGGAGCTGGTGAATGCTCGTTTTGCCGGCTTGGTTGGGCTGAACGATACCGGCAGTGAAACACCGGAGTTGGGCATCTGGATCCGTGAAGATAAACATGGGTTGGCGTTTGGTGGTGAAGCGGTGCGGGCGGTTGTTCAGTGGGCTAGCCAGTGGGTGGTGGTAAAGTACTTTATCTATCCTGTTGCGACGCAGAATGGTGCGAGTCGGCGTATTGCTGAAGCTTTGGGGGGAGTCGTTATCGAGAGGCGGGCGTCGGAGAAATATGATTCGGTTGTGTACCGGATACCGGTGGTTTAACTCTGGGTATCAGGTTGGCCGATTGCTCTCCTTCACGAACGGCAGAAATCGGCCAGAAGCAGACGCCACTCAATTCAGCGCGCTGATTGTGATTGCTCTCGAAATCAGGGAACGAGCGACGAGTCCTCTTTTCAAAAGCGTAACGAATCCTTCGATACCGCTTTCCAGACACTTCAGCTTTTCCATCGCCTATTCCTTATTTGATTCGCATCAGGTCATAGAACATCCGCGATCCGCTCGGATGCCATCAACCGAGATGAAAACAACACAGCCGCACCACCATGTGCGGCATACCGCACATGGTGATTACGGCATCCCTGGGTGTTCATGGCAATGAGGAGACTGTCCATTAGTGGTTCTGCGCAACGTCGAGGCGCTGTAGCGCTTGCTGTGATCTTTCGGGCGGGAGGTAGCCGCCGCTGCGGGGTGGAGTTTCCTGACAGACGGCAGGAACAGTGCCCACTGTCATAGGTGACAAAAAACTGATGAGCAACTATGGTTGGCATCAGTTTGCCATCCGTAAGCCGGAACGTAGAGGGATCTAATGTCAAAGCCACCGCGCCCCGTTGAGTTGGGTAATTTTGTCTGCAAGTTCGGCAGCAAAAATCTCCTCGATTATTTTGAGACTGTTGTCTATCCAGCTTTTGCTGATGATGGCCTACTGCGGAAGTACAGTGAAACGAAATACTTTTTTGATAAAGTTGAGTTGATAACCATCGACGGCAGAGTTCTACTGGTCGGTAGATTCATAAAAGATATGATTCTGGAGCGGGAACAGATTTATAAGCAGTCACAGGGTTTGGTAGAAGATCACGATGAAATGCAATCCTCTCCGTCAGCAATATTTGTGCTGGTTCTGGATGTCCATCGCTTGATCTATTTGAAAGAAACTAAATTTGCACCCACTCTGGAAAATTTTAAATCAACCATTGAGAGTTTCATCAAGACAAAACACAAACTGTACATTGATAATCTCGCCGAGGAAAGTAAGGCGGCGGGAAACCGAGTGACGAAGAAGAAATTATTGCTTGAGCATTTTCCGCCGACACTAGACATAATTCCTTTGACATCAGCTCATAATGTGGAAGATTTCATTCGGCAGTATGAAGTGCTCAGCTCCGTGACCTATAAGTTTTCAGATAGGAACGATGAACTGGACAACGAAGGGTTTTTCCGGGCAGTTCAGAGACAGAAAGACGAGGTAGGCAGTCGTACCACGACAATCAAGCACTCAAGCCCAGAGGGGCTAGAGAAGGAGGCCGTGATCGAAGAGGTTCAGGCTGCAACAGTTCAGGGTAACCAGCGGGTAGTGATGGTGGGAAAAGATTCATCTGGAAACACCGTTAGGGGTGACAATAATGATTTCCAGCTCAAAACCTCGATCGAGGTTACCAGTCATACACCGGTTCGTATCGCAAAAAAAATGTTTAGTAAGTTTTTGGAACTCCTGGGTGATGGTTTGATTCAAGTCGAAAACCCGCCCAAACGTGCGCGTGAGAAACTAGCTCCCTATCGAGATAATGACGATGAATAACGATGATCTGTCGGCCAAGGCTTTGACGGAGGAGAAAAGCCTGTGGGCCGTCTATCTCAGGGCTCGCCGGATCCCTTTCAACTCTTTCAATATTTGGACAACAATCGCCGTTGTGGGTCTCGTGACCGCTCAATACTGTGTTTTAGAAATCTCTCTTGATGAAAAACTTAAAATAGTGAGGGAATTTTCGTCAATCGCGATGGGAATTGTCGTCTCTGTGCTTGGGTTTCTTTTGGCGGGGTTCACAATCTTCGCCACCATTAGCCAACCCGATATGTTAGTTGCTATGTCGAGGCACCGTCACGAGAAGTCCGGCTTATCCTACTTGAAGAATAATTTCTTTATTTTTATACGGATTTTCATATATTACTTGGTATATACCATAGCTTGCTTATTGATAACAGTTTTCGGGGTTAAGGGTGGGCTATTGTACAAGCTGATCTCTATGTCGCCGATTGGGTGCCATATCGAAGAGTGGCTTGTAGGTATTTCATATGTTTTTCTTTATGGAGGCATGTTCTTTCTTATGATGCAGCTTAAGTCCTTTATCTACAACGTTTATCTTTCAGTGATGACCGCTATCAGGTGGAAGGCTATGCAAGATTGATGAGGAAGAGGTGACTCCCGAATATCCGCTTCCGGCCATAAGCGTACGCTCAGGACTGGTCATCTTTCGGCCAAAAGAAGACGCTCAAGGCATCTATAGAAGCGGGGGCGATTCGCAATGATAAAACAACAGTCGTACAGACATCACTACGTGCCCCAGTGGTATCAGAGGGGATTTCTTCCACATGGTCATACCGCGTTCAAAATACTGGACTTGCGGCCAGAGATTTTCCGCGATGCTAAAGGAGCGGTTGTCGGTCAAGCGCGTGCAATTCTAACCAAAGGGCCGGATGCTTGGTTTTTTGAGCGGGATCTATACACCACCCGCGTGCTGGGCGAACCGAATGATGACATCGAAAGATTTCTGTTTGGAGCAATAGACAGAACGGGGAAGGAGGCAATTCAGGCGTTACTCGAAAGTGACTGGAACAAAGTGCACTTCACATACACGCAAGTTTTCGAGTTCCTCGATGCACTCCGATTGCGTACCCCCAAAGGTCTCCGATTCCTTCAATCAACACTTGCGACGACAAATCAGCAAGAACTCATGGTTCGCATGCAGGAAGTTCGCAGGATGCACTGTGTTATGTGGATGGAAGGCGCCATAGAGATTTTCGAAGCTACCCAATCAGGGACCAAGTTCATTTTTTCAGATCACCCTGTGACATTTTTCAATCCTCACGTTTTTCCGAAAGATCGTGCCATACCGGAAGGTTTAGACGTTCCCCAGCACTGGTTGGGAACTCAAACCTTAATTCCACTCGATAGCAACCATTTGATGGTGATCACACATAGGGAGTGGGGTCGCAAGCAAGGTGAAATTCGAGCTAGAAAATCACGCACCAATCCAAGACTTTTTGATAATCCGCTAGTTACTTACGATGGAATTCAGAGAGGAAGACAGCTTTCTGAGAAACAGGTGCGAGAGGTCAATTACATAATTAAAACTCGTGCAGAGCGGTACATCGCGAGCTGCAACGAGCAGCACCTGTTCCCTGAACGCCATCTTAAAACTACTCTGTGGAGCAAGCTGGGAAGCTTTCTAATGCCTCGAAGCTATGCGACAGCGCTTCAGAGCGGCTTCATGACAGTAAAAAAGAAGGACGGCTCTTACTATTTTCAAGATGAATTTGGCCGACGCCCAAACAGCAAATCCGAATTTGATAAGGCGGTACAAGACGCCAAATCAATGGAGGCAATGATGAAAAGGGTTCTAGGCGAACGGTATAGCGGGAAAGAGTGAGAGGCCGCTATCGGCCAGATGATTGATGAGGCGGAATCGCGCTCCGAGACAACTTGCGAGTTGTGTGGTGCTGCCGGAAAGACGCAAGAGAGCGAGCGTGGGTGGCTACGCGCGAGATGCATGCTCACGCTATCTGAGGATTCTCCGCGTGCCTAAACCCCCAAACGGCGATTCTGCTTATCTGATAGTGGGTTTTCGACTGCATCTTTATGGGCCGCTTGGCATTTATCCCAAAATGCCCGATGAAACCATCTCAAAGCCTCTCCCGAAATCGGCAATAAGTTCGTCCAAAATCGATACCGAACCGCACCCAGGCTGATTGAGCTAATGAAACTCGTAGGCCTTCTAGTCGTTGAGTCCACGGGGACGATTAGCCCCCCATGGGCTGCATACTTATGTTCACCGTGCGCTTCCCGGAAATCTTGATAGGTTGGATCCGCATCAATTCTAAGCCAAACGACATTACGGTCAACGGCACCAATGGCAAACCGACTGACATCCAACGGTCGAGGTCCGGAGGACTCCGCGACATGGCAGCACAACAGCTTTGAAAAATAGCGGAACACATTGAGATAGGCTTCGCTACCGATCTCATACTGGGGTAGGTCGAAGACTGATGACGGATCTTCGCCTTTCAGCAAACGTGCTGATACCAGTGCATGAAACCTGTCGAACTCTCTATCGGCTGCCTGGGTTCTCGCTCCATTACACGTTGAGCACATCCGGGCGGTGAAGTGGAAAGCCTCGGATTTTGGGCCTTGAGCTGGACGTACGATGCTCTCGCCATTGAAACTCCCGATGACCATGCGATCCTTTCCGAAGATTTTTCGCAAGGCAGATGCTTTGATCTTGTGTTCACCAGTTAGCGCCTCATCAGATCCACACAAGCAACACACCTTCACCTGATACGACTCAAAGAATATTCCCATCGAGGTCCCTTTCGAAAACGAGAGTAAATGGCATTGGTGCTTCGTGGCCAACGTCAGGGAGACGTCATTACGAATAGCCCTTGTGTAAAAAAGTGACTGATATATTTAATAAAAACTTAAAATCTCGGAATAAATTAACCAGTCTTTAAGAAGTTAATCCTTTTTAACGGTTTCCTACATTAACCAACGAAGCCACTCTTCATTTGCATCTCCAGCACCACCATCCGCGGCGAGTATCTTTTTCGGAAGGGACGTAGGCTTTAGCCCAATCTTTGAACTTTTCCCTTACTAGAACCTGATGGGCTTCAGCAGAAAAAGGGGACGGATTTATTTTTAGGAAATAAATCCGTCCCCTTTTCGCGTCCCCTTTTCAGTCCCACAAGCAGCTTTCTTGTACACCGTTGTCATACGCTTTCTCCATCATGCGTCGTTGCGACATAACTCCCCCTTGGGTAGATGAGCGTTAACCAATGACTTTCAACACTTCACTGCCCCTCATACGCCGAATTTCCACCACATAGTCAGCGATGTTAGGTACGGAGTAATCGACAACCAACTCGACAACATTTTTGACCGGCTTGCCCGAAGGCTTCACAGGATAATCTGCGATTCTATGAAAGATCTCCGTATCACGACGATGAGGAATAGGCCACGTGTTACCCGAGTTCATGTGACACAGCCATATTTTTTCAGCGTAGGCCGGGATAAACTCCGCAGAGTTCAACGTCAGAACATCGTGTTCGAGCGTTCTGTAATCACGAGCGCCTAGCAGACGATGCAGCCTTTCTTCCTCGACCCAGAAGAAGACCTTGTCGTTTATCAATTCATACCACTGCCGGGGTGTTGTCCCATTCATTAGAGCCTGTAACAGCCGCCCCTCTGGCATAGGCTTTTGATCACGAAGCACTATGTTGGAAGGGTGGTCTGCCCGCACATCCATTTTCTGACTACGGTGTTCGCTTTCGAACTGAGCGCGTTCGCCATCTGCCACTTCAAGATGATCAAGGACTGCGGTCGTGCTCATCAGTCCACGTTGTTGAATACTCCCCCACGTCCCGCGTTCAGCCATATGGTATACACGAGGGTGAAGCTCAATGAGCTTTTCCAAATTCATCAGTCTCTCCTACCAGAGCGTGCAGTCCAATTGCGTCGATCGATCAGCGAGCGTAGATCACTGGCATCTGGATCTCTAGAAAACCTGGTGTTTATCAGCGATACGGGGGCTTGAGAGACGCGCTCCAATTCCTCCACAAACTTTATAGTTTCTGGGTCAAGCTGCTCGAATCTACGCGCTTTACTATTCGTCGACTTGAGGTAGTCCGCAAAGGTGAGGACGATGTCGGTGGGCGCATTTAGAGCGCACGCTTTTCGGAATTGATCCCACTCGAACCACCCGACTCGCCTATTGCGGCGGGTGGTGGACGTCTTCTCAGCTGCGTTTAAAACCTCAGCTTCAAGACCCGCAAATTCGGCGATTTTGTCGAAGGTGGTAGAAAGCTTGAGCGTTCCAGATGTGTGGCCCTTGTCTCCGTCCGGATCTCCAACACGTATTGGCATCGGTCGGATGACCATAAGGATTTTACGAATCCTGCTGGGTGATATTCCTGCCTCAGCGAGGCACCCTGCGACATTGGTGTCCCTCGAGGTCACATGGGGGTAATCACCATGAAAAATACTCAACCCACTACCTTGGGTTCCTTCTAACAGAATGGAGTGACCGTTGCGGTAGGCTTCCTCCAATCTGTCTGATGTGGAGCCGTGAAAATTTCCAGGAGTGCCTACATACGGACGCAACGCATCCACGTCCCGTGCAAGCCTAATCGTTGCTCTACCTCTACTGAGAATACGCCGTGCGGCGGCAGCTCCACTCCCGCTTCCGGTAGACGCGATAGTTGAAACCAGATGCGCCTTCTCCGCCTGAATGTCTTCATCTTCAATGATGGTAGCTTGAGGGTCGATGAACAGGCGGTCTACGCCGATACCGCACTCCTCGATTTCCTGTAAAAGCCCCGGCAATCGAATAGTCATGCCAGGGCCAAGAAGGAGTCGAGCGGACACATCGCGAGACCCTGACGGTAGATGATGATAGGTGTAGGGGCCTGCGGAACTGGCCACGGTGTGTCCAGCATTTGGGCCCCCTACGCGAACCATGACATCGTATTCTCGAGCCAGGTAGGAAACGATATTGCCTTTACCCTCGCTCCCGTACTGCCCACCAATGAGAACATCCACGCATCTAATTTCGGGCGGCGTGAAAAGATGTAAGCGAGCGGCTACCCGTACCAACGTGTCCTTGGAGTCCGAGCGCTCGGTGTATATCCGAACGTCCGAATCTTCCTTAAGAGAGTTAATCTCTTCCGGATCCCTCAGTTGATTGAGCTCGTCATAAGCCGCAGGATTGGTTCTGCCTTCAACTCTTTTCTCGTAACGCTCATGAAGGGTCTTGTCACTTGCGTAGAGGTGAACATGCACAAGGTTTGCACCAAAAGTCTCTCGAAACTGCAAAACCTGTTTCAGGGTATCTAGATGATCTACGACCAATGGTCGATCATCTTTCTGATCTGCGCATATTTCCTTTGTTTCAACGAGCATCCACTGCGCACGCTGGTTATCGTCTAAATCTCTTCGGCGATCGATCAAGGCGGGCTGATCCATGCTGAGATTCCACGCTACATCTTGGGAGGCCCGGCGGTCGCTAACCACAACGAAGTTGAACTCCTTTTCCAGCAAGTGAGCCAACTCACTTTTACCGCTACAAGTTTTTCCACTGATCACTACGATCTGCCGAGTCTCCATGCGCTACCTCTCCCAGATTTCTATTATCTGAAGTGCGATTTCAGGAGCTGTAAGTGCTCCGGTATCGAAAACCTTGTCAGCCATACTTCCTAGTGAACGTGCACTCAGCTCATTGGGGTGTCGTACATTTGCTTGATATTCCGCGAGATGATTCGGGCTACGCTCAGCGTATCTTTGCTGCAGAACGGACTCAGGCGCGTCTATATGTATGTGCATAACCGCCGCCGCATAGTGATGCTTGAAAAGCTCCACCTGTTTCGACTTGCGGACGGAGTCCAGCAACCAATTATCGACATCCGGCCGGGCGTTGATTGCCGGTCTGGCGACTGAGTCAATGACCCACGAAAAGTCAGTAGACCTATCCAGACTGTCGCCAAGCTCCTGCAGTTTGTGACGGTCAGGCACTACGCCCTGGCCAACCAACTGCGTTCGCAAAAAATAACTACTACTAATTGGAAAAAAACCAAAGTGTTCTTGTAGAACTGCGGAAACAGATGTTTTGCCGCTGGCCATGGGGCCACTTAACAGAAGTAGTCGCTTCACGTTTATGACGAATCCCTTTCTGGAATGTTTCATCTCAGACGTAGCGTAGCTTAGATATACAAAGTGATACGTTTTTTTGCCGAAGCTACCGCACCACAACCATTTTCTTCAGTTCAGTGCCCAGGAATGCGAATTCTTGCCGCCCGTATGCCTGATGACGCTTCAGAAGCTCATCGGATATCAAGGAGGCCCAGGGTAAAGTGTGAATCGGCCCTAGTATTGTAGATCTCATTTGGAGGATTGCTTTTGGCCGAAAGCAGTCGCCGCTCTCGTCATCGCAGAGGGTTTTGTGCCTGGGCTGAATCCACCAAGGCCATAAAAAACAAATCGCCGAGTCGTTGTAAGTGGCTTATGACGACGCGGCGAATCATCGGTCTAATAAGTTGAAGAGCTAATCATCACCCAGGGCAGGGCACTTCGCGGTCAAGAAGTCTGGCTGTGAGGAGTACGCCCAGTTCACTCAGTTGGTGGATGGCCAGGGCGATGTCGCGGTGTTTGCCGTTGAGGTCTTCGGACAGGTCGAGCAGCAGGGTGCTGACGCTGGTGAAGGTTTCGTAGGTGTTGGTGATGAGGGTTTCGTTGCTGGCGTTGGGGGCGACGGTGAAGAGCGTTGTTGAATCTGCTTTTGACATGAGTAGACATCCTGAGTGATGCCACCACCTTTCCGCTACTAAACAGTGGGTGGCAGCTGTACGCAGGTTAGTAGACCGGTGGATATCTAAAGCCGGCGCGCCCGAAGACGCCCTACGCACAGCCACCATCAAGCACAGACGCACTGTCTGACTGATGAAACTCATGCACTAATAGATACCCAAGCTCAGGCTACTAAACCCGATCACTGAACAATTCAGCGACCGAGCCACCTTAGAGACGGCCACCTCAGCGCACAAGCCGGCGGATTCTGACGCAGGCGTAGGCAATGGAGCAAGGTGCGGCAGGGGAATCGGATTTTGCCTTCAGGCGCTGCGTTATCGTTTGGGGTTTTCGCGAGCAAGCTCGCTCCTACAGGCGTGTTCGTCACCTCAGACGAAATTGTTAGCATTGAACGCGTTTCATATTGGAGGCAGGGATGGATGAACGATATGAGGTTCAACGGATCACCCACCTTCCGCGCCAGATACAAGCGCTGGAAAAGGAAGCCGTTGGCGAGGGTTTCAGGTTCCTCACGCGTCTGATTAACGAATGGCACTCTGGAGCAAACCGCTTTGATGCACCCGGCGAGTGTCTGATGGCGGCCTATTTGAATCAGCAACTGATCGGCATCGGCGGTCTTTCAGTTGATCCCTATGCTGACAATAACGTGGCCAGACTGCGGCGGGTTTACGTCGCAGCTTCGGCAAGGGGGCAACACGTCGGGCAGGCGCTGGTAAAGGCGCTTGTTGAACGCGCCGCTCTCAGGTTTCAGGTCGTGCGTCTTTTCACGGTTACGGCTGAAGGAAGCGCCTTTTATGAGCGCTGTGGCTTCAAGCGGACAGATGAGGCTCAGGCGACTCATATCATGCGGCTTGGCGGTTTTTGAGGCGATGGCTGCAATGGCAATGGCTCACGGCGTTAGGCGTGGCCGATAGCTTGTAAGTGACGGGATTGAGAGAGCAACCCCACAGCACTGCAGCATCACCGCAGCACTGTGGGGTTGCTATGACAACGCCTACACCGACCCGAAACGTACCTCCACTGACAGACTGCCCTGGTTATCGCTCAGGCCAGCCCCGTAGCGCCCGGCCAGGTCGTCATTGATGCACAATTGCAACTCCCCCTGTTGGCCACGCGGCAATTGCGCCTGGTTGCCGACCAGGAACGGCGCGCCGCTGGTGCCGATACGCCCGATCAACGCGCCTTCCGCTTGACCGGGCAAGGTATAGCCGGGCTTGGCGGTCAGGCCTGGGTGGCCCGCCGCGCCGACCATGCCGGTGCCCGGGTTGGCCGTCCACTGCCCACCGGTGCACACCGCCAGTTGCCAGCTCTGTCCGTTGACCTGCACGCCGGTGCCCTGCCAGGGGTCTCTGGCCTGCACCTGCACGGTACGCTTGAGCAGGTCGCTGGCGACCACGTCGGCGGCCTGGAAGGTCAGCGCGGTGATGGTCAAGGTCGGGTTGGCGGTGCCGGTGGAGGGGAACACGCCGTCGCCCACCAGGAACAGGTTGGGGTGGTCCCAACTGCGTTGGTCCTTGTCCACCACTGAATATCTGCGGTCCGAGCCCATGCGGTAGGTGCCCATCAGGTGGCCAGCGCCGTAGAAGGCGTAGTTCTGACCGTCGTACTCGAACACGGTTTGCGAGCCGGGCTTGAGCTTGGGCTTCAGGTCGGTCAGCTCGGTGGCGCCCATCAGTTTGGTGATGATATGCGTGGCGGCCAGGCGCGCCTGCTTGAAGCCCTCCTTGGTGTAGTCGGACAGTTCGTAGGCGATCTCTGGCCGAGGCAGGCCCAAGCCGTCGGTGAAATGCTTGCTACTCTCCACCCGGCACTGCGCATGCTCGGGGTCTTTCTCCACCTGCTCGATCAAGAAGGCCAAGCGGAACTGGCGGGTCAGCACGCTGTTGAGCTTCTGCACCAGCGCCACGCCGGACAATGCCTCGCTCTTGTGGTCGGCGCCGCCATTGTTGGTGCCGCCATTGTTGTCGCCGTCGATAAAATCGCAAACCGTGGTGTACGGATCATTCGCCGACCAATTCCAGCCCTCGTTGCCGATCTCGATACGCCACGCGGCACGCTCGCTGCGGAACGGGCCATCGCGCATGTCTTCGATCCCCGAGGTGGACAGTGGCCCACGGAACGGGAACAACGGCTTGCCTTCAGGCATCAGGCCCCAGGCCAGGTACACCGGGTGGTCGGCCAACGACTTGCCGACCTGGCCGCTGCTGTTGGCCACGCCGTTGGGGCTGTGCGGGCTGATGGAGTTGAGCAGCAGCTTGGGCGTTTCGATCGCGTGGGCGGCGATCACGTAGCGCTTGCCCTGGGCCGTGCCGTTCTGTTGCGTGCCGTTGTTCTGGTACTGGATGAAATCGATACCCGTGACCCCATTGGCATCGACCTGCACCTTGCTCGCCACGCATTGGTAGAGGATCCGCACGTTACCGGTATCCAGTGCCTTGGCCATGGTCACGGTAGCGTCGTACTTGGCCTGGATCGGGCAGATCGGCGTGCAGCTGGTGTTGCCGGCGCATACCCGGCGGCCGTTGTCGTTCTGCGAGTTACGCCCGGCTGGCGTTTGCCGCACGTTGAGGGTGAAGCCCTGGTACTGCTTGTCATTGATGGCCTTGCCCACGCCCTGGTCGACCAACGATGGAGGAATGCCGTGCATGCTGTATTGGTAGCCATGGGGGAAGGTCACGCCCAGGTAGCTCTGCGACGCCACATCGGCGGACACGCACATCTCTTCCTCGGCGCGGCAGTAGGCGGTTTGCAGGTCGTCGTAGCTGATCGGCCAGTCGACCCCGACCTTGTACTTGGTCTGCATACGAAAGTCGTTGGGCAACAGGCGCAGGGCCGTGCCCATCCAGTGCCACATAGTGCCGCCGCCTACCCGCTCGTAGGTGCTGGCGAACAGTTGCGGCCCGTTCTGTACCAGGTAGCTCTTCTGCACCTTGTCCTTGTCGTCGCTGCCGGCGGTGATCAAGTCCTGGATAGTCGCTCGCGGGGCGAACTGTTTGGCCGGGGTCTGCTTGCTCTGCTCCGGTGGGTAGGGCGACTCGGGCGCTTTGAGCACGGCGGTGTAGAAACGCTCCAGGTACTCGCTGCGGTTAGGCGGTATCGCCGGGCCCGACTCGAGCACCAGCACTTTCAAGCCGGCCAGGCCCAGCTGGTAGGCCATGACGCTGCCGGCCATGCCGGCGCCCACGACGATCACGTCGGCGGTTTCGATGTTCTGGGTGTTTAGAGTGCTCATGGCTGCTGCCCTTCCTTGGCGTCGACACCGGTGAATTGCTTGAGGGTCGGTGGCTGCTCGGCCCAGTAGCCGAAGTGGTACTCGCTGTAGCCCATGGGGTGGGATTGGGCGATTTTCCACGCCCAGCTTTCCTTGTAAGCCTGGTCGGAGACTACGCGGATGTCATGCTCTTTGGCGGTGCCCTGGTCATAAGGCTGGTACCAGCTACCAAGCAGCCACAGCTTCATGATCGAGCGGGCGCCTTTGGCGATCTGCGGGTCCGAACTGCCGAGTATGGCGCTGGCGATCTGCTCATGGGGTTGGCCTTTGATAGGGACGTACAGGTTCAGCAGTTTGCTGAACGCTTCGGTGCCCATGCCTTGCTGGGCGGTGTCGAAGAACACCGGAGGCAGGTTGATCGGGTCGACGGCAGGCGCCAGCAGCTTGGCTGACAGGCCAGTGAGCTCGGCAGACAGGTCGATGAAGTCTTGCAGGTTCGGGTCGTTCATGGCATCACTCCTTGGCACCGGTGGATTGGGCACGTTCAAGCAGAAAGGTGAAATCGGCGAAGCTGGTGCGCGGTGACTGGGTCACCCGGGTGGTCGCGTTGTTGTGGCATTCCATGCAACTGGATGAAGCCTGCGGCGTAGTGCCCTGGTTGTAGGTTTCCAGCGTGGCGTTGGCCAGGAAGTTCGGCGCAGGCGTGCCCAGCGGGTTGGTTGGCGACGGCACCTGGCAGTCATCGGCGGGGGCGGTTGGCCATTGGGTGCTGATCAGTTGGTAGTTGGCCCACACCGTACCCTTGAGCGCGCCTTGCCATTGCGCGTTGAGCTGGTGGGTTGCGGCGGTGAGCGGAATTTCCCGCACGATCTGCGAGGGTGTGGCTTTCTTCGACGGGTCCCACGGCTGCGCGGGCGGCTCGTTCACCGGGCGGTCGCTGGCCTGGGCGTTGTAGAACAGGTAGGGGCCCTTGCGCTCGTTCATGGGGGTGGTCTTTTCCGGTACGTTGCGCACGTGCTCGAAGCTTGACCACACCCACTGCGGCGCATCTTTGGTCTTGTGCACGATGTGCAGGCCGACCAGCCCGACCTTCTGCACGTTGCACGATTCGGGGATCACCGCGCCCTTGCTCGGGTCGGCGTTGCCTGGGGTGTAGACCAGCGCGTCGACGGCGTGGAAGTCCTGCGAGTTGTCGTTGCCGCCGAGTACCTTCCAGGCCGACTTGACCATGATCGCGCCGACCTCCTTGTCCTCCTTCACGCCGCAGGAGAAGGCGATGCGGTTGTCGGCCTTGGTGAAGAAAGCCTGTTGGCCTTCCTTGCTGTACAGACCATTGTTGACGATGTTGTCGAACATCGGCTGGTTGACCATGATCGCGTTGCGCGTGTAAGTGCCGTTCTGGTCCACCAGTGGGCCGGTCTTGAACGGCTGGATGGTCTCGTCGAGCACACCAGCAACCTTACCCATCTGCTGCAGCACGGGCAGGTCACCCTTGCCTTGGCAGGCCGGGGGTAGCGGCGACTTCTGGTTCCAGGCGACAGGCTTCTGGCCTTGGGGCAGGAAAATCTCGTAGCTCTCCTTCCACGACTCCCACACCGTCTGCCCCGGCGCGCCGATCTGCGCCGAGGTATTGGCGCTGCCGTCGGCGTTGGCGGGCCAGTTCAGCGCGACGAAGGTCTGCCACGACAGCACGTCGAAATCGTGTTGCAGGTTGTCCAGGGTGAAGGGGGCATTGGCGGTGACGTCGAAGGGAATCGCAGGTGACAGCGGCGGCGGGCTGGCCGCATCGGCCATGGCGAGCACGCTGGTGAAGCTTGCACCCAGGCACGCCAACCGTTTCAAGGTTATTTTCATTATCGTCTCCTCAGCAGATAAAGCGTCGGGACGACGAGGCGTACTGGCCCTTCATGGACCGATAGTTCAGCGTTATCCCTTACGCTAGGCTGAAGGCTAGCCGTTGCGCTTGAACCGCCAGAAATATCCGACTAAAGGTAGGGATAAGCAGGATCGCGCATAAAGTGCGGGCCTTACTCTGAATATCTCCCCACCTGTTTTTTCCAAGGCAAGTACTCCACAAAAACGACGCGGTGGGCTACTCCATCTTCCCTTACACGAAACCCTGACATTTGTTGCAGATCGAGTTGCAAGCATTCAGTTGCAAGTGCCTTTTGTAACGCCGGATCCGGGTGGAAATGTTCAGGGCGCAGATAGTTTTTTTTCAACGTGACATCGCAACGTGCGACTTGGCCCTTTGCGTTGGCAGTGAATTCGAAGCGTGCTTGGCCGAACGCATTTATTGATTGCTTGGCCACCACGTTGTCCCAGAAAAAACGGCTTTCAACAGCAGACCTCTGGTGTCTGCGTTCGTAATCAGAAATGGGTGAGGTATTACCAGAAGCTATCAAAGGCACGGTGACCTCAAAGGTGCCATCAACTGGATTCTGAAGTCCTTCCGGAACGCTCTCCCAGATACTGCTCCAGCACACATCCGTGACGACATTCGTAAAGCCTGGTGGACTTCCAGCGTCCATTGGCTGCGCCTCGCAGCGCAATACGTCGCCCTGTCGATCAAGCTTCATACGTAGCTTCACGCTGCCTCGCAGTCCCTCGCCATTCGCCCAGAACACATTTTGAGCCAAGGTAGTGCCTAAAACCCTGCCATAACGCCTCTCTTCTATGCGCTTGATTTCTTCTGAGGTGAGATAAGTTGGAGCGGACTTACCACCGCTATCAACCCAGGCATTCACTCGCTGCTCGGGTGTCAACCGATGGCAACCAGAGAGGGGCACTGAACCTGCCAATAACAGCAGCATGGAGATGAGCCGACAATCGGCCCGTGATTTCATTTTAATGATGGACACTCTTGCCTTCCTTGAAACGACACAAATCGATATTTTGCCTTGAGTGCTAATGAGCGTCTTGTGCTGGTCGAGACTGTGTAAAGCGCTCTGTATCGTTTGCTTCCTACCGTAACTAACTGAATAGGGACTGAAAGTAGTCACCCGCCCTGGGAACATGATTTGGACGGCGCGTACCAATAGACTGCAGAGTCGACGTGAACGTGTTTTTGCTTTTCAGGTATGAATGTCGTGTCGAGGGTGCCCAACGCTATCGACACCCAATCGGCAAACTCGCCTTGAGAGCGTGACCAGAACAATGTCGAGCCGCAGTGCGTGCAAAATTCGCGTGACACCGCCTGTGAGGATGCATAGGTTCTGATGCTCGTGGCGCCGGAAAGTATTCGTAGTGCGTTACGGGGAACACTGCCGTAAGAAGCGAATGCGGCTCCATGGCCTTTGCGGCATTGGCGGCAATGGCAATGGCTCACTGCTGTCGGCGTGGCGGATAGCTCGTAAGTGACGGCTGCGCATACGCAGCTTCCTTGGTACACCTTTGTCATGCGCTTTCCAGCCATACGAAAACTTCAGCGTAACCGTCCCACTCCAGTCAGTCGACCGATAGCTGCTGGTCGATGACGCTTGTGCACATGGTATGGGTAAACCCTCAGGCTACTAAACCGATCACTGAACAATTCAGCGCCCGAGCCACCTTAGGGACGGCCACCCCAGCGCACAAGCTGGCACGATGGCGCAAGGTGCGGCAAGGGAATCGGATTTTGGCTTCAGGCGCTGCGTTATCGTTTGGGTTTTTCGCGAGCAAGCTCGCTCCTACAGGAGTGGGTCAAGCGTGGGTTGTTATCAAGGTGCGGGTAGCTGGACAATAGATGCCGACGAGCCAGCAACGAAGCACCAGATGTGCGAACGTTTGGTTCGCTCGGCTGGGCTCTGTTTTACTCGCGCTACGCGCTTGTGCCTGCCGAGGAAGCGCTGCGTTCTATCAAGTGGTGCCAGGAGCTGCCGGCAACCGCACGGTAACCACGCGTCCAACATCATCCAAAGCCAACTTGCCGACAGAGAGCAACCCCACACTACCGCGGCACTGTGGGGTTGTTAGCCGTCGCGCTTGAACCCCCAGAAATATCCGACTAAAGCTAGGGTAAGCAGGAACGCTCAGTGGGTGGACGGTCCGCGGGCGATGTCGAGGAGATGAAGGCGGGGCCTCCATCAAGCACCAGGTTGGCCCCCGGCGGCATCAGTAAGCGCGTGCCTCTTCTCGGCTGGATGGGGCACCGCTGCGCTCGAATAACCTATGCGAAAACTCCAGCACCGCCAGCAACAATTGAACGGCACCCAGCACCAGCAGGAAAGGTGAAGCGCCACTGCTGACGGCCACTACCTGCACTACCACTACGATCACGCGTAGTAGGGCGCTGAGACGGGCATGTTCGCGGGTAGGGGCTCGCCAACGTACAACGCCCCACACAAGGTATGCCCAGGCGCCGATGTTGAGCAGGAAAATAGCCGTGGGGTCGAGCGCCGAGAAGTGGCTGTCGAAGCCCAGTTGCAAATCAACCCATTGGATCAGTGCATAGGCCCAGACGGACACGATCGGCAAGGCGAAGGGAGCCATCGCGAGAATGTCGTATGCAGCGCCGACACGTACGATTTTTTCATGGGTGGATTGGGTCATTGCGGGTCTCCTCCTGGAGTGGCTGGGTCAACAAGTCGCGGATTTCCTGGAACTCACCCGATTTCAGTCCAAGATGATGGCGCTCGGCCAAGACCTGAACGATATGCGCAGCGCGGGATTCTGCGTCGACGATGTAGCCGGGCACTGCCGCCCGTTGGCGGAGTGCGATAAGATCACTGAAGCGTTCATCCGCCGCCATGATGGTCTTCGCCACCGTCGTCTGGACGTTGCAGAGCCCCAGCACGGCAAAGAATGTGTGTGGGTTTTCCAGGTGATAGATCTTTGCCAGAGCGTTCAGCGCCGCCTTGGAGACCGAATATGAGAGCATCCCGGCCCGTTGGCGCACGGCCGAAATCGATGATGAAAACACCACGGTGCTGGGAGGCTGCGTCGCACTCAACAGGATATCCAGGACCATTTTCACCGCGCCCAGGTTAAGTGCCAGGACGCTGTTGAACTCCTGCATCGAGGTTTGCGTGGCCAGTTGTGGAGGGCTGCCGAACCGACCCGCATTCAGGTAGACGGTGTCTACCGGGGCGGAGGAGCGCGACAGCAACGCCTGCAAGATTGCCGGGGCGCGGTCAATATCGGTCAAATCGCACCTGAGGAAGTGAAAGCGCTCCTGTGACGGGATATTGGCCGCAGGATTGCGTGATACCGCGAGCACCTCGTCGCCCCTGGCCAAGTGGTAACGTGCCAGAGCGTTGCCGATACCGGTGCTCACACCGGTGATCAATATGCTAGCCATGATTGCCCCTAGAATTTGCCGATGTGATAGCCGCCATCGGCACTGAGCACCGAGCCGGTGATGTAGCTGGATCTGCGGCTCAACAAAAACACGATCGCGTCGGCGATTTCCTCTGGATGGGCAAAGCGTTTCATGGCGGTCACGTCACGCTTGCGCTGGGTGTTTTCCGGGTGGGCCGCCAGCCGTTCCGCAGAGTTCATACCGCCCAGTGTCGGCCCGGGCGCTACGGCGTTGACGCGTACGGCAAAACCGGATTCGCTGTCGCAGGCATTCTCCATGGCCGCGACCTGCGTCAAGGCATTGAGCGCGGTCTTGCTGGCGACGTAGGCGGCCTGATTGGCCATAGGCATTACGCCCGCGCACGAAGACACATTGACGATCGCTCCATCGGGGTACCGGCTGATCAGTTCCAGTTCTTTTTGCAGGCAGTAAAAGGGGCCGTTCAGGTTGGTGTGGATGACCCTGTCCCAATCCTGCGGTGCGCTGGTCGCGATCGGTGCGTAGGGGGCGGTAATGCCGGCGTTGTTAATTGCAAAGTGCAACTGATCCACCTCGCCATCCACCGTCGCGAATGCCTCGGCTACCGAGGTGTGCGACGCCACATCGCAAAAGATGAACTGCGCCGAAGCCCCCAGTATCTCTAGAGCGGCGTCGGCCTTTTGCTGGTTCCTGCTCATCAGGAACAGGCGTGCGCCCGCTTTGGCCAGTTGTTTTGCCACCGCCAGGCCGATGCCGCTGGCACCGCCGGTAATGACGATGTTCTTGTCTTGAAATTCCATGTTATTGATTTCCGTAGTGGATGTGAGCGGGACGCTTGTAGTGCTCATTCACGCAGCAATACACCCGGTCGAGTTGCGGGTTGCTCTTGTCCCGAAAGCAGTTACCGTCAAACCGGCATTGCTGAACCTTGTCTTCATGGCCGGCGAGCGATTTGTTGATCAGGTCGTTGTCGGCAAAAAGGGCTCGGCTCATACCGATCAGGTCACAGTGACCCAGCCGCAGTTGATTTTCTGCTTCCTGCAGGGAGCCAATGAAACCGGCATAGCCGACCGGCAGCGAGGTGAATGACTTGATCAGGCGTACCCCTTCGACGAACTGTTGCTGAATCGTCGGATGGGCAGACAGCATGTAGCGGAAGGTTTCCTTGATGGTGATCGAGCACATGATTGCCGAGGTCCCGGCGTTTTCCAGGGCAGCCACCACATCCTGGAGCAGTTCCGGTTGCTGCCCGTCGGCGCCTACGCAATCATCAATGCCCAGGCGCACGGAAACCTCCAGCTCTCCTGCGGTAACCCTGTGAATGCGGTCGATGACTTCCAACAGAAACCGCGCTCGCTTGAGCGGGCTGCCGCCGTAAGCGTCATTGCGATGGTTGGTCCAGGGCGATAGAAAACTGCTCAGCAGGTAGCCATTGGAGGCCTGAAGCTGGACCATCCTGGCGCCGGCCTGTCTGGCTCGCAGAGCCGCTTGAGCAAACTGATCGCAAACGGCGTCGATGTCCTCGACACTCATCTCCAATGCCTCGGCGCCGCGGCTGCCGGATAACGCACTGCGGCTCGGGCAAAGCAGCGGTTGGCCGCTGATCTGAGTGCCACCTTGGGCGCCGTAATGCTGAAGCTGCACCACCACTGGACAGTCCCGCTGGCGACCGTACTCCACCAGCGGCGCGAGCTTTTCCACGTTGGCATGGCTGTGCAGGCACAGGCCACGCGCATGCAGGCGCGTGGAGGGCGCTATGGAGGAGTTGCCCAGCACCACCATGGCGCAGCCACCGTCGATCACATGGTGATAGAAACTGAGCATTTCCTCGGACAGAGAACCGTCCGAGGTGGCCAGGTCGATGCCCATCGGCGCGAAGTACACGCGGTTTTTCAGCGAAACGCCCTGACCGATCATCAGTGGGCGTTGTGATAACTCATAGCTCATGGGCGCAGGATCCTCATGCCACGATTTGCTCGGGGGCCAGAGGGTCAGTTGAAGAGCCAGCGTTCCATTGCATCTGCCCGGCAAAGAAGCAGTGGCACTTGATCGTTTCACGCAGTTCGCTGGCCTGGCTCTTGGACAGCTTGTCGAACACCAGCACGCGCTGGTCGGGTTCGCCGGTGGAGCAAGTCGAAGCAACGGGCAGGCTGAGGAAGCCGCCCCCTTCGATATACAGCGATACGGTCGTGACCGTGCTCCAATTGATGCCTTCGGCCTGGTGAGTCACCAGCACGCCCAGTACCGAGAGCAGGCTCAGCCTGGCTTGCAGCGCACTGTCGGCGTGATGCACGAGGATGTTCTTGGGCAAGCGATCGGAAGGGGTGAACCAGTGATCCTGAGGGTAGTTCAACGAACGCATGCGTTTGAACAGCGGTAATTTGATCACTGCGCCTTGCAGCCAGAGACGCGATACCAGCCGGCCGTTCTGATAGAAGTTTGCGCACTTGTCGATGGACTTGGGTTGCGATCGCTTCAGGCCGTGGGTCTGTTGCACCACGACTTCGACCTCGTAAGCCGATTCGGTGTAGGCGTTGAAGGAAATGCGCAAGTCTTCGATGGAAATGGAAACCGCACCGCGCTGATGGCCCAAGTAGTTGTAGACGTAGTGGTACATGGCTTGCCTGGCCACTTCGATCAACATCAGGCCCGGTACATGTTCGTGCTGTTTGTTGTAGAAGTAGTAATTCTTGGTGTCGTTGATCAACAGGTAAGAGCCCTGCCTGGCCTTGTCCCACTGCGCGAGCGACTCAAGGCATTCGATCATGCGCATTACCTGGTCGGGCGGTATGTGGGCATCACCGCCTTGAAAATGCTGGGCCAGGTAGCGTTGGGCCTGGTGGGGGATGAATTCAGCCGTGAGGATGAAGTGGTCGTCGCACTCGGTATAGAAGTCAGCCAGGCGGATCTCGAAGGTGGAGAGTGTGCCGGCCTGTTCCGCACTGAGGGTCAGGGGCAGATGGCGCAGCACATACCGGCCGTCTTGGGCACGGTACAGCTGTTTGAAGAGGTCCTGATCCTGGGGGTTGCCAGCCAGTATGTCGGCACCGATCGAAGCACTGAGAAAGCTGGGCAGAATCAGCCTGGGTCGACCGATCAATACATCCCTGGGTGTGTCTTTGTGCAACAGATGAGGGTCAATTGAGTCTGCGCTGTTCATGAGTTGCGATCTCCAAGTGAGCGAGTTGGGGAATGTAGGGGGAGACGGGACAGCAAACGCTTGATGATGAGCCCATGTACCGGCGCCACCGGCAGCATGTACAGGCGGCCGAACGTGTTGTAGGTCTTGACGGAGGTGGTGATATGCAGGCAGCGCGGTTGCGTGAGAGGTGTATCGATCGAGACCATGACCGCCAGGTGGGTATCGCGTGAGGTCAGTACCAGCTTCTGTGCGCTGATGGCTTCGATGGTGAAGAAGTCGAGCTTTTCGCCGACCACCGGGGCGCACTGGGGTGTGACACCCGAGAACCCGCCGATCCGCTCGACGTGAAAGTGCTGTGAGATGCTGTCGCGCAACCTGAACGCGCCTTTGAGCCAGGCGGGCGTCGCGGCAGTCATCTGGCAGTACAGTTCCAGTGGCGTGGCTTGGGTGTCGATGAGTGCGCTGGCAGAGTGCAGAAAACCCAGCTCGTTGCGCGCGGCCACCAGGCTGGCGCACGGTGGGATCTGGTTATTTGACGTCTTCATGCGTGAGGGCACCTTATTGCAGCAGCGCGATTTGTGCCTGCTCGGCCTGCAACAGCATGTTCTCGTAGAGTTGGTCGGCGCTGGCCTGGTCCTCAATCACTTGTGCGGCGACATTCCGAGCGGTGACGTCGATTGATTCGTCATCGATGAACACCGATTCGTAAATCCCGACTACAGGCAGGTAGATGCCTTTGACGTACGCCACCGTCTGCTGCAACGGCCTGAGCAATTCATCCAGGGTGTAACGGTTGAACCCGCCAGCGCGGTAGCCGGTGGAGGGCGCACCCACCGTGGTGATGATCATGAATTCCTTGTCTTTGAGCTTGTCGCCGCCGCGTGCGTAGGCATAGCCGGGGGTGAAGACTTCATCGATCCACTGTTTCATGATTGCCGGGCAGGAATACCAGTACAACGGAAACAGCAACACGATGCGGTCATGGGCATTGAGCAATGCCTGCTCTGCACCCATATCGAACCCGGTGGGCGTCACCGCGCTGGCCAGACTATGGACCTTGACGCCACGCTGGCTGATCTTGCCCATGATCGCGGTATTGACGCGGGAAACCGAAAGATCAGGATGGCCAGAAATGACAATGACTTTTTTCATGTAGATCGTGTGTCCCATTTATAGTCGGTTGGAATGCCGATGCAGCGTTATTTAAGAGCAGGCGCCTGAGGTTGTAACCTAACCTTTTGGGGAGTCGGCTCGGCCGACTTGCCCGCAGCGGCAGGCCATTTGCGCTGCTTCAGGCCACTTCTCGATCAGCCAGGCAGGGCGGCACACTGATCCAGTTGGCCATGATCTTGTGCCCGTCGATCACGGTCAGCTTGCCCTCGCAATGAGCGTCGAAACCCGCGTTGCGCAACAAGCGGGTAATTCCCGGCGGCGATACCGTGATCAATTGGCGAACCTTGTGGCAAGCGGCGACCTTGAGCACTTCATGCAGCAGCGCCACGGCGTTGGGCGATGACAGGGAGTGGCCCGTGAAGGTCTGTTGTTGCAGGTCGACGGCGGCAAACCGGGAAATTTCCCAGATGTGCGCAGAATGAGGGAGTGCCTGGCCACCCAGCACCTGGGGGAACACTTCCTTGAGCAGATAGGGCTTGTGCGTGGGCAGCAGCCGCGCCACACCGACGATGTGCGGGCCTTGACGGGCGATTACGTACACCGTGTCGTCGCGGTCAAATTGGTCCAGTTCCTCACCGACCGCACAGTCCAGATGCCACCCAAGTTTTTCGACAAATACGCGATAGCGATACAGCAACAGGGCCTGCCACAGTTCGGTCGGTAATGTCAGGCGCGTACCCGTGGTTATATACATGAGGAACCCTCGGCAAAAAAACGAGGGGCCATTCGGCAGAATAATCGAACACTTAGGTACTGCTCTTTTGGGCAGGTGTGTCGTGAGGGTGCGCGTATTATTGTTGTTGTTCACACTGAGCGGCATTAACGCATCAGGGGTGCGCCAATCAGGTATGTGTCAGACGAGCAAGCCCAGTGAAGTGGCGCGCACGACGGTAGCGGTGCAGTTATGCACGCCCAGTTTCGAGCCTGCATTGCGCAGGTGAAATTTGATGGTTTCCCGCGATAGCGAGAGGATCAAACCGATCTCGTGGGCGGTCTTGCCGTCGGCTGCCCACTTGAGCACTTCACATTCACGCTGCGACAGGGTTTTTTCCTGCGGTAACTGCCAGTGCGGCGTCAGCACGCGCAAGAACCCCTGATGAGCCACATGCACCAAAAACCGCATGTATTTTTGATTGGCGGCAAGCTCTTGGGCCGTAATAGGGTCATTGGAGCGCGCCAGTGTCAGCATGCCGCCGCTGCCGCGGCCGTCCAGGCAGGATTGCGCCCAACCATGGGCCAGCCCGGCGCCACGGGCTTCTTCCCACATCTGCGGGTTTTGCCGGGTCATTTGCTCGTCCCAGACAATCGGTATCGTCGATTTTGTGCAGTGCTGTACCGTCGGGTCCACGGCGATGTATTTGCAGTGGGCGTAGCGTTGTCGCCATGAAGGCAAAAAATTATTGCTCATCACGATTTTAGGGCGGGTGACGGGGATAGGGATTCGGATTCCATAGGCGCAATAGTCGAACCCCAGGTGTTTTGCCGTGCTGACGATCCGAGCCAACAATTCAGCTTCGGTTCGGGCATTGTCGATCGTGTCCAGCACATCATCCATCCACTTCACTGTCATTCTCCTTGAATTGACCTTTACGCTCTATCTGCGCCGAAAACGATGACGGCACTACGCCGGTGTCATCAACGGTGTGGGTTTAGATGCTCGGCGTTAAAGTTAGACACATTTATGCAGCGCTCTCGGCCTTCATACTTTTGGCGCGAAAAGGCGTTGCAGGTATTGCGATACGCACCTTTGGGAGCGTGCAAGGGGCGAACTCCATTTAGCCGGTGTCCTGATCAATTTCAGCGGGGGCAGCTGAGGTAGGGCGTGTAAGGGTAGTGCTGCGTAAAGTTGCTTTACAAGCAAGTGGGGGCATTCTTCATGTTGGTTTCATTTGTTCGGCTTCGCGCCGAGTTGTGCGCAGGGCGCGAGGTGATTTCGTCAAACTTCTGATTCGTTTCGGTGTTAAAAGCCCGCGCCTACAGAAGTGACATGTTGGGGTGGTATTGTTGCGCCAGATTATGGAGGACTGAACATGACATTGACGGTCGACACCCTGCTCGAATTGGCCATGGCCAACCCTATCAATGCGCAACTCACCGCGCGCTTGCCGGATCTGGGTGTGCAGCAGTGCATGCTCACGGCGGGCTGTTTGTTCCAGGCGGTGTGGAACCATCAGGCGAATCTGCCGGCGGCTCAGGGCGTGAAGGATTACGACGTTTTTTACTTTGACGAGGACCTGTCCTACGAGGCGGAAGACGCGGTAATTCGTGCGGCGCAGGGGCTGTTCCAAGACCTGGGGGTGAATGTGGAGGTCAGGAATCAGGCGCGGGTGCACCTTTGGTATGGTCAGCGGTTTGGCCGACCTTACCCGCAGTTGCATTCGGCTCGGCAGGGGGTTGACCGTTACCTGGTGGCGGGTACGTGCATTGCGCTGGATATCGCTTGCGGTGAGGTGTATGCGCCTTATGGATTGGAGGATGTGGAGCAAGGGGTGTTGCGTATCAACCCTTTGCATCCGGAGCCGGAGCTGTTTTTGCACAAGGCCCGGAGTTATCAGGCGCGTTGGCCATGGCTCAAGATAGTCGAGCCGGGCTGAGCCCCAATGCTGTAGGAGCGAGCTTGCTCGCGAAAATCGTTAACGATAACGCGTGCCTTCAGATTAAACGCGGCGCCTGTGAGTTTTTCGCGAGCAAGCTCGCTCCTACAGTAACGTGCCGAGTAGGCCGCAACTTATCACTACCAGCCATGGCGGCAGTTTCCACACCATCAGCGCGACCAGTGCTAGTAGCGCCAACGCCACGTCATACCCGTTGAAAATCGCGCTGGTCCACACCGGCTGGTACAGCGCCGCCAACAACAGGCCAACCACCGCCGCGTTCACCCCGACGAGCGCGGCCTGGGTGCGCGGGCTGCTGCGCAGGTTGGCCCAGAAGGGCAAGGCGCCGAAGATCAGCAGGAACGACGGGGCGAAGATCGCCAGCAGCGCGATCACTCCGCCAAGCCAACCGCTCGGGGCGTGGGTCATGGAGGCGCCGAGGAAGGCGGCGAAGGTGAACAGCGGGCCGGGCACGGCCTGGGTGGCGCCGTAACCGGCGAGGAAGACGTCATTGCTTACCCATTGTCTGGGCACCACTTCGGCTTGCAGCAACGGCAGCACCACGTGGCCGCCGCCGAATACCAGCGCACCGGTGCGGTAGAAGGCGTCCACCAGCGCCAGTGTGGGGTTGAGCGCCCATGTGGCGAGGAGTGGCAAACCCACCAGCAACAACAAAAACAGCATCAACCACAGGGCTCCGGCGCGGCGGCTGATGGCGATGGGCAGGGCGTCGGGCTCGGCACTGCTCTCGGGCTTGAACAACAGCAGGCCAGCCACGCCTGCGACCACCATGACCCCGACCTGAGCCCAGGCGGAGGGTTGCACCACCACCACGCAGGCGGCGATCAACATCAACGCCACCCGTAAAACGCCTCGGCACAGGTTGCGCGCCATGCCCCACACGGCCTGGGCCACCACGGCTACGGCGACCACCTTAAGGCCGTGCAGCGCGCCAGGGGGCAGGGCGCTGCCGTAGTGGGCCAGCCCCAGGGCAAACAGGATCAGGGCGATGGCCGACGGCAAGGTGAACCCGGCCCAGGCTGCCGCCGCGCCCCGGTAACCTGCGCGGGACAGGCCCAACGCGATACCGACCTGGCTGCTGGCCGGGCCTGGGAGGAACTGGCACAGCGCGACCAGTTCGGCATAGCTGCGCTCGCTGAGCCAGCGGCGGCGGGTGACGAACTCTTGGCGAAAATAACCCAGGTGCGCAATCGGCCCGCCGAAGGAGGTAAGGCCCAGGCGCAGGAAGATCAGGAACACTGACCAGGGGCGGCTGCGGTGATCGGCAAGCTGGGGCAAGGGGATGTCTCGGGCAACGGTGCTGGATGTTGCCGACCATAACCAATTTTCATGACGCGTAGAAGCGCGGGTATTTTGCCGCCCCCATTGAATTTATCCGCGGTTGTTCGAGTCACTTAAAAGCAGTGTACTGTTTTCCATCCACTGGACCTCAAGGACCGACCATGATCTTTTTCATCTTCCTGCTCGCCTGCGGCGCCGCCGCCAGCACTGGCGTGATCTTCAAACCCGGCGCCTGGTACGAATCCCTGGTCAAGCCCAGCTTCACCCCGCCTAATTGGCTGTTCCCGGTGGCATGGACGATCATCTACCTGCTGTTGGCCTGGGCCGGTTATCGCTTGACCCTGATCCCCGGCAGCGAAATGGTGTTGGCCCTGTGGGCGGCGCAGATTGCGTTGAATACCCTGTGGACGCCGGTGTTCTTTGGTGCCCATCGTTTGTTCGCCGGGATGGTGATTATCGTGCTCTTGTGGCTCACCGTGGCAGCGATGGTGGTGCTGGCCGTTCGCCTGGATTTGATCACCGGCCTGATCCTGTTCCCGTACCTGGCGTGGCTGTGCGTGGCCGCGGCGTTGAACTTCTCGATCCTGCGTAATAATCGCTGATGGCCTACCAGCATTGGCCCGCCAGCGAGCCCGAACTGGCCCAGATGCGCCGCTTCAATCGCAAACTGGCGTGGATGCCGCGCTTCAAGGTCCGCAACCGCGTGATGCCGCGCCTGATCCAGGCGCTGCTGCGTGCCAGCCAGACCTTCAAGAAGGCGCCCCTGGCGGAACGCAAAATGCTCGGGGCGATCCCCTTGCGCATCCTGCGGCCCGCTGGCCCGCCCAGAGGCGTGGTGCTGGATATCCATGGCGGTGGCTGGGTGATCGGTAATGCGCAAATGGATGACGACCTTAACCTTGGCATGGTCAACGCGTGCGATGTGGCGGTGGTGTCGGTGGATTATCGGCTGGCGGTGGATACGCCGATCGAAGGGCTGCTGGATGACTGCCTGACGGCTGCGCGCTGGCTTTTGGCGGACTGCCCGGAGTTTGCCGGCCTGCCGGTGTTTTTTGTCGGTGAGTCGGCCGGCGGGCACCTGGCGGCGGCCACTTTGTTGGCGCTCAGGCAATGGCCCGAGTTGCTCCAGCGGGTAAGCGGCGCGGTGTTGTATTACGGCGTCTACGATTTGACCGGCACCCCCAGCGTGCGCACGGCCGGGCCGGACACCTTGTTGCTGGACGGGCCGGGCATGGTTCAGGCGCTGCGCCTGCTGACGCCGGGGATCAGCGACGAGACGCGCCGACAGCCACCGTTGTCGCCCTTGTATGGGGACTTTGAGGGGCTGCCGCCAGCGTTGATGTTCGTGGGCGAACTGGACCCGCTCAAGGATGACACCCTGCTGATTGCCGAGCGATGGCCAACGGCGGATGCTCATTTGCTGCCGGAAGCGGCCCATGGGTTTATTCACTTTCCGGTGGCGATGGCCGATCGCGTGTTGGCTTACGCTCGCCAGTGGATAACGGGCCGGATCCTTGGCGATGAGCGTTAGTATCGAGGCGGTGCAGGCCGCTGACATTCCCGAGGTGCTGAGCTTTGCTTTGCAGGCGCGTGATGAACTGTTTCCCACGCTCAGTGCCACCGGTGTCCCCCACGATCTGGCGCAGTTTGAAGCCATCTACCTTGAGGGCGGCGGGCGGTTTTTGATTGCTCGTGCCGAAGGCCGGATCGTTGCCTCGGTGGCTTATCGGCCCTACGACGGCCGCTTCCCGCAGTTGAACTACCACGGGCGAAAGACGGTGGAAGTGGTGCGCCTGTATGTGCTCCCGGCTGTGCGACGCTTGGGCCTGGCGGGCCGGTTATACCGCTCGCTGCAAGCGCTGGCGCGGGCCGATGGCGTAGAGGTGATGTACCTGCACACCCATCCGTTTCTGCCCGGTGCGATTGATTTCTGGCAGCGGCAGGGGTTCGAGGTGGTGGATGTCGAGGCCGACCCGATCTGGCAAACCACCCATATGCACCAACTTCTGTAGGAGCGAGCTTGCTCGCGAAAAACGTCAACGATAACGCGTGTTTTCTGGATGAACGCGGCGCCTGGAAGTTTTTCGCGAGCAAGCTCGCTCCTACAGGTTCAGTTGGAGCGCAGGCGCAGGATTTGCGCGCCGTCGAACGGGTCCGTCAGGTAATGCCCCTGCACCCCGAAGGTCTCCTGCAAGCGCTGTGGCGTCAGCACCTCCAGCGGCGCGCCCAGCGCCACCAGTTGCCCGCGATCCAGCACGGCCAGGCGATCACAGGTCAACGCCTGATTCAGATCATGCAGCGCAATCAAGGTGGTCACGGGCAAGCCTTGCACGCCTTTGAGGATCGCCAGTTGATGCTGGATATCCAGGTGATTGGTCGGCTCATCCAGCAACAAAATCTGTGGGCGTTGCGCCAGGGCGCGGGCGATGTGCACGCGCTGGCGTTCGCCACCCGAGAGGCTGCGCCAGGCGCGTTGGCTCAGGTGGGTGGCGTCTACGTCATGTAGGGCCTGGTGCACGATGGCGTCGTCCTCGCGTGACCACGGGCTCAATGCAGACAGCCACGGCGTGCGACCCAGGGCCACGGCGTCGAACACGCGGATGGCGTCGTCGGTGTCGGCCTGTTGCTCCACAACTGCCAATTGCTGCGCGATGGTGCGGCGCGACAACTCACCGAGCCGCTTGCCACCCAGGCGAACTTCGCCGCTGGCCGGCACACGCAAGCCGGCCAGCAATTTGAGCAGGGTGGATTTGCCTGAACCATTGGGCCCGACGATGCCAAGGGTTTCACCCAACTGCACGTCCAGGTCAATGTCACGCAGCAACTGCGCGTCACGCACTTTGAAGCCCAGGCCGCGGCAACTGAGTACGCTCATCGGGCATTCCTCCGCCCAATCAGGATCAGCGCAAACACTGGCGCGCCCACCAATGCCGTGACCACACCCACCGGAATCACCTGGCCCTTGATCAAGGTGCGCGACAGCACGTCCGCAGCGATCAAAAACAGCGCGCCCCCCAAGGCGCTGGCCGGCAGCAAACGCGAATGCCCGGTGCCAAGCAACAGGCGCACCGCATGGGGAATCACCAACCCGACAAATCCGATGGAGCCGACGATAGACACCATCACCGCCGTCACCAGCGCGGCGCAGGCCACCAGCACAAATTGCACGCGGTGCACCGGGATGCCGAGGGAGGCTGCCGAGTCGCTGCCGAAGGTGAACGCATCCAGTGCACGCCGGTGCCACAGGCACACCGCGAGCCCCACGACCGCCACCGGCACCGCCAACCACACCGAAGGCCAGCGCACGCCGCTGAGGTTGCCCAGCAGCCAGAACATAATGCCGCGGGCTTGTTCGGAGCTGGCCGACTTGGTGATCAGGAACGCGGTCAGGGCATTGAACAACTGCGAGCCGGCGATACCTGCGAGGATGATCTGCCCGGTACCGCTGGACGATCCGCTGGCCCGCGCCAGCAGCGTCACCAGCGCAAAGGCCGCCATCGCCCCCACAAACGCGCCCGCCGACAACGACACCAGGCCACCGCCCACGCCAATCAAGGCCACGAGCACCGCGCCGGTTGACGCGCCGGCGCTGATGCCCAGCAGGTACGGGTCGGCCAGCGGGTTACGCAGCAGCGATTGCAGGATCACCCCGCACGTTGCCAACCCTGCGCCGCAAGCTGCGGCCACCAAGGCACGGGTGAGGCGGTAGTTCCACACCACGCCTTCGTCGATGGGGTCCAGTGCATAGCTGGCGCCCCAGAGTTTATTGGCGAGCACCTGCAGCACCACCTGCGGTTCTATGGCGGTTTCACCGATGGCGACGCCAGCGAGCAGGGCGAGCAGCAGCAACGCCAGGGCGAGTAGGGTGCGCATCATTGGCCCAGGTGGTAGCCGTCAATGGCGGCCGCCAGTTGTTCAAGGCCCTCGAAGGTGCGCAGGCTCGCCTGCAAGGCCAGAGCGTCGAGGATGATGATGCGGTTGTTCTTCACCGCGTCCATGTTGCGGGTCACGGGGTCGCTGCGCAGGAAGGCGAGTTTCTTTTCATGGTCGTCGGCCGGGTAGCGACGGCGATCCATGCGTGCGATCACCAGGAAGGTGGGATTGGCCTTGGCGATGGTTTCCCAGCCGACGGCAGGCCACTCCTCATCGGACTGCACCACGTTACGCAAGCCAAGGGTTTGCAGCATGAATTGCGGCACGCCTTTGTGGCCGGCTACGTAAGGGTCGCTGGCCATTTCGGCGCTGGAAAACCACACCAGTGCGCTGGCTTGCTGCAAGCCCTTGCCCTGGGCCGTGGCGACGGACTTGGCCAGGCGCGCCTTGAGTTCGTCGGTCAGTTGTTGGCCGCGATCCTGCACGTCGAAAATCTGCGCCAGTTGCTGGAGGCTCTGGTAGATCGTCTCGATGCGAAAGGGCTCCAATCGCGTGCCGTCGGCGCCGACCAGGTTGTCCTTGCCTTCGCAATCGGACGGCAACAGGTAGGTGGGGATCTTCAGTTCATGAAACTGCTCACGGGTACCGACCACGCCTTGGGGGCCCACCACCCATTCCAGCTCGGCGGCCACCAGTTGCGGGCGCTTGGCGAGTACGGCTTCGAAGCTGGGCTCGTTGTTGGCCAGGCGCTCGATGCGGTCGTCCTGGGCCTTGTACTGCGCTGCCACGTTGTTGAACCACAGCGAAGTGCCGACCACCTTGTCGCCCACGCCCAGGGCATACAGCATCTCGGTGGCGGCCTGGCCGATGGTAACGCTGCGGGCGGGGGCGTGCTGGAAGGTCAGGGTGCTGCCGCAGTTTTGCAGGGTCAGCGGGTACTGAGTGGGCGCGGCTTGCGCCAGGGCACACATACCCAAGCCTGCGATCAGGGCGGTAACGCGTGGCAGCATGAGGCGATCTCCTTGTGAACCGTAGGTGCAGCAGGGGAGGTACGGCTCGGAAATACGCCCATGGAGGCTGCTGATGCGCAGGGCCAGGATGTCCTTCCCGGACACCCCGCCGGTTAGTGAGTTAGCTGGGCCGGCAGGTCTCCTGACTGATGCGTCGTCGCCATGCCCCGCCTTCCCGGACGTGGTCCAGTGGCATTCAAGGGCAGGCTCGGCATCTACAGTTGCGGGGGCAGTTTCGGTTCACGTCGCGTGCGGCGTTTCGAATTCCCTGTTAGTCCCATACGGGAACCGGCGGCGGTATGGTAAGCGATCACCCCCTGTAGGAGCGAGCTTGCTCGCGAAGGTCGCTAACGATAACGCGGGGAGCCTGATGCGCCGCGGCGTTCTCAGGTGCTTCGCGAGCAAGCTCGCTCCTACAAAAGAAGCGTCAGAGCCGAATATCCTGGGGGCCGCGGATCAGCGCTTCGATCCGGGTGCCTGTGGCGCGCTCTTCGTTGCTGAAGCCGTCGTAGTCGGCCAGGTTGGCGAAGCGGATGCCGGTCAGTTGTTCGATCGCAATCACACTGCGCTGGTAGGTTCGAAGCGGGCCGAATACCAGGTCGAGTTGGCCCAGCTCGCGGCTCTGGTCAATCATGTAGGCGCTGGCGGACGGCTTGCCCTCGTCGCTGAGGTAGGCCACTACTTTCCAGAACGCCTTGGGGATTTTTACGCCACGGTACAGTCGGTCGTCATCGGCGAACACTGGTCCGGTAAATACCGTGGCGCGAGCTTTCCAGCGCTGGGTGTTGTCGAGAATGTAGTCTTCGAGCTCCAGCCAGGTCTTCTGGTTGAAGCCGCTCATCTGTGGCGAGCAGTTGGTGAAGTGAAAGGTGTCGAAGTTGGCGGTGTTGGCCTCATCGCCCCAGTTGGGGTCCTGGCGCCGCACCAGGTGGCCACGGTCCAGGCCATTGCCGGCATAAAGGTCTTCACCTACCTGCGCCTCCAGGGGCAGGCGACCATCGTAGGCCCAGGTGTCGTTGCTGCGCGTGATGTCCACATGCTTGGCGCCATCGATATTCACCCCCACGTACAGCGCCAGTCGTCGAGCGTGCGACATGGTGATGGAGAAATGCGTGTAGTCCAGGCGCTTGGGTTGCACATCGCCCGCCAGTGGCTGGTCAACCGTGGGCCATGGCACCACGAAGTCGCTGAGGAAGTCGTCGGCATAGCCAGCGCGGTTTTTGAGGTCCTTGGCCGCGGTGACGCGCGGCGTCGCGGCTCTGGCTTCCAGCAGGGTGGGGCTGGCCGCGACCAATGGGCGCAGGTCGGCAAGCCTTGGGCGGTGGGAAAGGTCGATGTTGGCTGCGCGGGCGGGCATGGGCATGTTCCTTATGGGCCTGGGATAAACACCACTGAAACACAAAACCATGACAATTTGGCCCAGGTGGCTAACTCAGGACTATCCTGAAAACCGTTACCCGGACGTTCATCACACGCCAAAAAGGAGCCAGCTCATGTGTGTTCGCCAACCGCGCAACCCGATTTTTTGCCTGATCCCGCCGTACATGCTCGACCAGATCGCCCGCCACGGCGACAAAGCCCAACGGGAAGTCGCATTACGCACGCGTGCCAAGGACAGCACGTTCCGCTCGTTGCGCATGGTCGCGGTACCCGCCAAGGGCCCGGCCCGCATGGCACTGGCCGTGGGCGCCGAGAAGCAACGCTCGATCTACAGCGCCGAAAACACCGACAGCCTGCCCGGCAAGCTGATTCGCGGTGAAGGGCAGCCCGCCAGTGGCGATGCCGCAGTAGACGAAGCCTATGACGGCCTGGGCGCAACCTTCGATTTTTTTGACCAGGTATTCGATCGCAATTCCATCGACGATGCGGGCATGGCGCTGGACGCCACGGTGCACTTCGGCCAGGACTACAACAATGCCTTCTGGAACTCAACCCAGATGGTGTTCGGCGATGGCGACCAGCAGTTGTTCAACCGCTTTACCGTGGCACTCGACGTCATTGGCCATGAGTTGGCCCATGGCGTGACCGAGGATGAAGCCAAGCTGATGTATTTCAATCAATCCGGTGCGCTGAACGAGTCGTTGTCGGATGTGTTTGGCTCGTTGATCAAGCAGTACGCGCTGAAGCAAACGGCCGAGGACGCCGACTGGTTGATCGGCAAGGGGCTGTTTACCAAAAAGATCAAGGGCACGGCGCTGCGCTCGATGAAGGCGCCAGGCACTGCGTTTGATGACAAGCTGCTGGGCAAAGACCCACAGCCTGGGCACATGGATGATTTTGTGCAAACTTACGAGGACAATGGCGGGGTGCATATCAATTCCGGCATTCCCAACCACGCGTTCTATCAGGTGGCCACCCGGATTGGCGGGTTCGCCTGGGAGCGTGCCGGGCGTATCTGGTATGACGCACTGCGCGATTCGCGGCTGCGGCCCAATTCCGGGTTTTTGCGTTTTGCGCGCATTACCCACGATATTGCCGGTCAGCTTTATGGTGTGAACAAAGCTGAGCACAAGGCAGTCAAGGAAGGCTGGAAAGCGGTAGGTATAAACGTTTGACGAAGCCGCCTGCGCGGCGAGGAACAGCCATGCGAATTTCAATCAAGGAAAGCGGCGGACCGGCGTTTTTTCCGGGGTTGGCCAAGCCGCGCACGGTAGAGTTGGACGCGTTGCCCGAGCCCGACCAGCAGGAGTTGCGGCAACTGATTGAAGCGTGCGATTTTTTCCAGTTGCCGCAAAGCACCGATCCCGAGCCTGGCAACCCAGGCCGAGTGCATTACACCCTGACAGTAGCGGAGGGCGAGCGCGAGCACACAGTCTGTGTACTCGCGCCGGTGAATCCCCCGGCACTGGACGGGTTGGTTCAGTGCGTGCGACGGCATATTAATTGTTGAAGCGCCAATGCTGGCAGGCTACTTACGATCCAGCCATACCGTCTGCGCATTGCAGAACTCGCGTACGCCGAAGTGCGACAGCTCGCGGCCGAACCCGCTTTTCTTCACGCCGCCAAATGCCACCCGCGGGTCCGACACGCTGAACGCGTTGACAAAGACCCCGCCGGTTTCCAACTGATCGGCAATCGCCCGCGCCTTTGCGGAATCGGCCGTGAAGATGCTCGCGGTCAGGCCAAACTCGCTGTCATTGGCCAGCGCCACGGCGTGCTCGGCGTCGCGGGCGGTGATGATCGATGCCACGGGGCCGAACAGTTCCTGTTTGAACGACGTCATGTGGTCGGTGACGTCGGCCAGGATGGTCGGTTCATAGTAATTGCCCGCGCCCGCGACTTTATGGCCACCCAGCAGCAGCGTGGCGCCTTCTTCCAGGGTCGCCTGGACCTGGCCGTGCAGTTCGTCACGCAGATCAAAGCGCGCCATGGGGCCGATATAGGTGGCGTCCGCGGTGGGCTCGCCCATCACCAGGGCGCGGCTGGCTTCAAGGAATTTGGCGGTGAAGGCTTCAACCACGCCCGCTTCGATGATCAAGCGCTTGGCGGCGGCGCAGACCTGGCCGCTGTTCTGGAAGCGGCCGATGACCGCGGCTTGCACGGCGGCGTCGAGGTCGGCGTCGTTGAGCACGATAAAGGGGTCGGAGCCACCCAGTTCCAGCACGCATTTCTTCAATGCGGCCCCGGCCTGTGAGCCGATGGCGATGCCGGCGCGCACGCTGCCGGTGAGGGTCACAGCGGCGATGCGTGGGTCGGCGATGGCAGCGGACACGCCCTCCTGGGTGACGTTGATCACTTCGAACACGCCTTCAGCGAAACCGGCTTTACGCAGCGCTTGCTGGATCAGATAGGCGCTGCCCATCACGTTTGGCGCGTGTTTGAGCACATAGGTGTTGCCGGCGAGCAGGGTCGGCACCGCGCCGCGCAGCACTTGCCACACCGGGAAATTCCACGGCATTACCGCGAGGATCGGGCCCAGTGGGCGGTATTCGATCCGGGCGCTGCCGTTGTCCACCAGGGTGGGCTCCGGGGCGAGCATGGCCGGCCCGTGGGCGGCGTACCATTCGCTCAGTTGCGCGCATTTTTCGATTTCGGCGCGGGCCTGGGCGATGGGTTTGCCCATTTCCAGGGTGATCATTTGCGCCATCTCTTCAGCTTGCTCACGCAGGGCGGCAGCCAGGGCCAGCAGGTATTCGGCGCGCTGGCTCACAGGCGTGCGGCGCCAGGTGCGGAAGGCAGTGGTCGAGCGGGCGAGGGCGGCGTTCAGTTGTTCTGCGCTTTCGTAGGGGTAGCTGCCGACTGTTTCGCCGTTGGCGGGGTTGATCGACAGGGCGTGGGTCTGGTGGGAGATAACATTGTTCATGGCACCGTCCGGCTGAATGAGTGGAATGGGACCAGAGTACGGGGCTGTATGTTTTCTGGAAACTGAATAATACTAAGTAATATGTTCTCAATTCGAGAATGTTAGATCGTCCCCACGCTCTGCGTGGGAATGCATTCCATAACGCTCCGCGTCGCGCCAACGATCGGACGCGGAGCGTCCGAGGCAGCGTTCCCACGCAGAGCGTGGGAACGATCATGTGCATGATTGGAGAATGATTTGGATCTGGTGCAGCTGGAAATCTTCAAGGCCGTTGCCGAGCAAGGCAGCATCAGCGCTGCCGCCCAGTTGATTCATCGGGTGCCGTCGAACCTCACCACGCGCATCAAGCAACTGGAGCAGGATTTGGGCGTGGAGTTATTCATCCGAGAGAAGAGTCGCTTGCGTTTGTCTCCGGCGGGGTGGAATTTCCTCGGCTACACGCGGCGTATTCTCGACCTGGTACAGGAAGCCCGCGCCACGGTGGCGGGGGAGGAGCCCCAGGGCGCCTTTGCCCTGGGCTCGCTGGAGAGCACGGCGGCGGTGCGTATCCCGGCATTATTGGCGGCGTATAACCAGCAATACACCAAGGTCGAGCTGGACCTGAGCACTGGCCCCTCGGGCACCATGATCGAAGGCGTGCTGTCGGGTCGGTTGACGGCGGCCTTTGTCGACGGGCCGGTGCTGCATTCCACGCTGGAGGGTGTGGCGGTGTTCGAGGAAGAGATGGTGGTGATTGCGCCGCTGCATCACGCGCCGATCACCCGCGGCCAGGATGTGAATGGCGAGAACATCTATACGTTTCGTTCCAACTGTTCGTACCGGCATCACTTCGAACGCTGGTTCTCACAGGATGGCGCGGTGCCCGGCAGGATCTTCGAGATCGAGTCGTACCATGGCATGTTGGCCTGTGTCAGCGCCGGGGCCGGGCTGGCGCTGATGCCGCGCAGTATGCTGGAGAGTATGCCGGGGTGTGCGGCGGTGAGCGTGTGGCCGCTGCCCGACACGTTCCGTATCTTGAATACCTGGCTGATCTGGCGGCGGGGCACGGTGTCGCAGAGTTTGAACAGCTTTGTAAAACTGCTGGAAGAACGCGGGTTTTGTAGGAGCGAGCTTGCTCGCGAAGACCGTTAACGATAACGCGGGCATTCTGGATGAACGCGGTGTCTTTGGGTTTTTCGCGAGCAAGCTCGCTCCTACAGGAGAGCGGGTCAGCCACCAAATTGCAGGGTGCCCATGGCTAGTTTGGCCATGATTGCCGTGGCGCCCAGTTGTACCAGCCATAACGCCAACCCACCGAGGAATACTCCCAGCGCTACCTGCAGCACCAAGCTCTTCTGCCGCTTGGCTTGCGGTGCGCGTGGGGCGTAGTCGTGCAGTTCGTCGCGGTCGGCGCGCAGATCCAGGTCGTCGTTTCTCATAAAGCTCTCACAGCAAGGGGCAGTCGGTGTTCAGTCTAGTGCGTTCGCCAATAAAAAGGGGGAAGCCATTGGCTTCCCCCTTCGTATAACGTGTGTCCGCTTACAGCACTTGGACAATCGCCTTGGTCACTGCACCAATGTTCGACTGGTTCAGCGCCGCCACGCAGATGCGACCGGTATCCAGCGCATAGATCCCGAATTCGGTGCGCAGGCGGGTGACTTGCTCAACGGTCAGGCCGGAGTAGGAGAACATCCCACGCTGGCGGCCGACGAAGCTGAAGTCATGGCCTGGAGCAGCCTTGGCCAGTTCGGCCACCATCTGCTCGCGCATGCCACGGATGCGCAGGCGCATCTCGGCCAGTTCGGCTTCCCACTGGGCGCGCAGTTCCGGGTTGTTGAGTACGGCGGCGACGATGGCTGCGCCGTGGGTGGGCGGGTTGGAGTAGTTGGTGCGGATCACACGCTTGACCTGGGACAGGATGCGCGCGCTTTCTTCCTTGGACTCGCTGACGATCGACAGCGCGCCTACCCGTTCGCCATACAGCGAGAACGACTTGGAGAACGAGCTGGATACAAAGAAGGTCAGGCCCGACTCTGCGAACAGGCGCACCGCGGCGGCGTCTTCGTGGATGCCATCGCCGAAGCCCTGGTAGGCCATGTCGAGGAACGGCACCAGGTTCTTGGCCTTGACCACGTCCAGCACGTTTTGCCAGTCGGCCGGGCTGAGGTCGACGCCGGTCGGGTTATGGCAGCAAGCGTGCAGCACCACGATGGACTGTGGCGGCAGGGCGTTGAGGTCTTCGATCAGGCCGGCACGGTTCACGTCGTGTGTGGCGGCGTCGTAGTAGCGGTAGGTCTGCACCGGGAAACCGGCTTTTTCAAACAGCGCCTGGTGGTTTTCCCAGCTTGGGTCGCTGATGGCGACGACGGCGTTGGGCAGCAGTTGCTTGAGGAAGTCGGCGCCGATTTTCAGCGCGCCAGTGCCGCCCACGGCCTGTGCGGTAATCACACGGCCTGCGCTCAACAGTGGCGACTCAGCGCCAAACAGCAGCTTTTGCACGGCCTGGTCGTAGGCCACGATGCCGTCGATTGGCAAGTAGCCTCGAGCGGCATGTTGCGCCACACGAATGGCTTCCGCTTCGGCAACGGCACGCAAGAGTGGAATCTTCCCCTCCTCGTTGCAGTAAACGCCCACGCCAAGGTTCACCTTGGTGGTTCGTGTGTCGGCGTTGAATGCTTCGTTGAGGCCCAGGATTGGATCGCGTGGTGCCATTTCGACAGCGGAGAACAGGCTCATTTTTGCGGCAGCTCTATGGGGGGTAGGAGGGACGTGTCGCGCTCCAGCCGAATGCACTAGAGCGGTGCACAAACGGGGAGCTAGTATAGAGGCCATCACGGCTGAGAGCGACAACGGAAACGGCTTTTCGGCCAAGTTTTTCGGTTTATTTGCTGACCGTTAGTCTTATTGCAACATTGACGATAAAGGTCGTGTAGGAAGACGGCCTTGAAACCCGTCACATTCGACACCACTTCTACAGCTATCATGGTTTTTTCCTGCAACCTGCGATGACTAATCGCGGGTTGCTGAGCTATTTCGTCCCTGGCGGTGTCGAGTCTGGGGTGACTTCACGAGGTACGTTATGTCGGATTTCCAGCTCGTTACCCGTTTTGAACCCGCCGGCGATCAACCGGAAGCCATTCGTCAGATGGTCGAAGGCATCGAGGCCGGCCTGGCGCACCAGACGCTGCTTGGGGTGACCGGTTCTGGCAAGACCTTCAGCATCGCCAATGTGATCGCCCAGACCAACCGCCCGACCCTGGTGCTGGCGCCAAACAAAACCCTGGCGGCGCAGCTCTACGGCGAGTTCAAGGCGTTCTTCCCCAACAACGCGGTGGAGTACTTCGTTTCCTACTACGACTACTACCAGCCCGAAGCCTATGTGCCATCCTCCGATACCTTCATCGAGAAGGATGCGTCGATCAACGACCACATCGAGCAGATGCGGCTGTCGGCCACCAAGGCACTGCTGGAGCGCAAAGACGCGATCATCGTCACCACGGTGTCGTGCATCTACGGCTTGGGCAGCCCGGAAACCTATTTGAAGATGGTGCTGCACGTCGACCGTGGCGACAAACTCGACCAGCGCGAACTGTTGCGCCGCCTGGCGAGCCTGCAGTACACCCGCAACGACATGGACTTCGCCCGCGCCACCTTCCGGGTGCGCGGCGATGTGATCGACATCTACCCGGCCGAATCCGACCTGGAAGCGATCCGCATCGAGCTGTTCGATGATGAAGTTGAAAGCCTGTCGGCCTTCGACCCGTTGACCGGCGAGGTGATCCGCAAGCTGCCGCGCTTTACCTTCTACCCGAAAAGCCACTACGTGACCCCACGCGAAACCTTGATGGGCGCCATCGAGGGCATCAAGGTCGAGCTGGCCGAGCGCCTGGAATACCTGCGTTCCAACAATAAGCTGGTGGAAGCCCAGCGCCTGGAGCAGCGCACTCGCTTCGACCTGGAGATGATCCTGGAGCTGGGCTACTGCAACGGCATCGAAAACTACTCGCGTTACCTGTCGGGCCGTGACTCCGGGGCGCCGCCACCGACGCTCTATGACTACCTGCCGCCGGACGCCTTGCTGGTGATCGACGAATCCCACGTCAGCGTGCCGCAGGTGGGGGCCATGTATAAGGGTGACCGCTCACGTAAGGAAACCCTGGTGGAGTACGGCTTCCGCCTGCCGTCGGCGCTGGACAACCGGCCAATGCGCTTTGACGAGTGGGAAGCCATCAGCCCGCAGACCATCTTCGTCTCCGCTACGCCCGGCAACTATGAAGCCGAGCACGCGGGCCGCGTCATCGAGCAACTGGTACGTCCCACTGGCCTGGTGGACCCGGAAATCGAAATTCGCCCGGCGCTGACCCAGGTCGACGACTTGCTCTCTGAAATCAACAAGCGCGTGGCCCTGGAAGAGCGGGTGCTGGTCACCACCCTGACCAAGCGCATGTCCGAAGACTTGACTGATTACCTGGCCGACCACGGCGTGCGCGTGCGTTACCTGCACTCGGACATCGACACCGTGGAACGCGTGGAAATCATCCGCGACCTGCGCCTGGGCACTTTCGATGTGCTGGTGGGGATCAACCTGCTGCGTGAAGGCCTGGACATGCCGGAAGTGTCGCTGGTGGCGATCCTGGATGCGGACAAGGAGGGCTTCCTGCGCTCCGAACGCTCGCTGATCCAGACCATCGGCCGAGCGGCGCGTAACCTCAATGGACGGGCGATCCTGTATGCGGACCGCATCACCGGTTCCATGGAGCGTGCGATTGGCGAGACCCAGCGTCGTCGCGACAAGCAGATCGCGTTCAACCTGGAACACGGCATTACCCCCAAAGGTGTGTTCAAGGACGTTGCCGACATCATGGAAGGCGCCACCGTGCCCGGCTCGCGCAGCAAGAAGCGCAAGGGCATGGCCAAGGCCGCCGAGGAGAGCGCCAAGTACGAAAACGAACTGCGCTCACCGAGTGAGATCACCAAGCGGATTCGGCAGTTGGAAGAGAAGATGTACCAGTTGGCGCGGGATCTGGAGTTTGAGGCGGCGGCGCAGACGCGGGATGAGATTGGCAAGTTGCGTGAGCGCCTGCTGGCTGTTTGATTTGCGTTGATTGGGCTGGCCCCATCGCGTGTAAGCCCGGCTCCCACATTGATCTGTGAATGCGGTCAAAATGTGGGAGCTGGCTTGCCTGCGATGGCCGCGCCTCGGTTTTCCAGATATCCCCCAGGCTGTTACCATTCGCCCCTTGTTTCAATTTTCAGTTTTATCGCCCATTCGAGACCTGCCATGACCACCGTCCGCACGCGCATTGCGCCATCGCCTACTGGGGATCCCCACGTCGGTACTGCTTACATCGCCCTGTTCAACTACTGCTTTGCCAAGCAGCATGGTGGTGAATTCATCCTGCGGATCGAAGATACCGATCAACTGCGTTCCACCCGTGAGTCGGAACAGCAGATTTTCGATGCCTTGCGCTGGTTGGGCATTACCTGGGCTGAAGGCCCGGATGTCGGCGGCCCGCATGGCCCGTATCGCCAGAGCGAGCGCAGCGACATCTACAAGCAATACACCCAGCAACTGGTTGACATGGGCCATGCCTTCCCGTGCTTCTGCACCGCCGAAGAACTGGACCAGATGCGCGCCGAGCAGCAGGCCCGTGGCGAGACCCCGCGTTACGATGGTCGTGCGTTGCTGTTGTCCAAGGAAGAAGTGGCTGCGCGCCTGGCCGCCGGTGAGCCTCACGTCATTCGTATGAAAGTGCCAAGCGAAGGCGTTTGCGTGGTGCCGGACATGCTGCGCGGTGACGTCGAGATCCCGTGGGACCGCATGGATATGCAGGTGCTGATGAAGACCGACGGCTTGCCGACGTACTTCCTGGCGAACGTGGTCGATGACCACCTGATGGGCATCACCCATGTGCTGCGCGGCGAAGAGTGGCTGCCATCGGCGCCGAAACTGATCCTGCTGTACGAATACTTCGGCTGGGAGCAACCGCAGCTGTGCTACATGCCGCTGCTGCGTAACCCGGACAAGAGCAAGCTGTCCAAGCGCAAGAACCCCACGTCGGTGACCTTCTACGAGCGCATGGGCTTCATGCCCGAGGCGATGCTCAACTACCTGGGCCGCATGGGCTGGTCGATGCCGGACGAGCGCGAGAAGTTCTCGTTGCAGGAAATGGTCGACAACTTCGACCTGTCCCGCGTCTCCCTCGGCGGCCCGATCTTCGATATCGAGAAGCTTTCGTGGCTCAACGGCCAGTGGCTGCGTGACCTGCCGGTGCAAGAGTTCGCCAGCCGTGTGCAGCAGTGGGCGTTGAACCCCGAGTACATGATGAAGATAGCGCCACTGGTGCAGGGCAGGGTAGAGACGTTCAGCCAGGTCGCGCCCTTGGCCAGTTTCTTCTTTGCTGGCGGCGTGAATCCCGATCCCAAGCTGTTCGAGTCCAAGAAGCTTTCCGGTGACCAGGTTCGCCAGCTGATGCAGTTGATCCTGTGGAAGCTTGAAAGCCTGCGTCAGTGGGAGAAGGATGCGATCACCGCGACCATCCAGGCGGTGGTGGAATCCCTTGAGCTGAAACTGCGCGATGCCATGCCGCTGATGTTTGCCGCCATCACCGGGCAGGCCAGTTCGGTGTCTGTGCTCGATGCGATGGAAATTCTCGGCCCGGACCTGACCCGTTTCCGTCTGCGCCAAGCCCTTGATTTGCTTGGTGGTGTGTCGAAGAAAGAAAACAAGGAATGGGAAAAGCTGCTGGGCGCTATCGCCTAAGCAGGCCGCTTAGGGCACGAAACCCCGGTTTTCCGGGGTTTCGTCGGTAAGTGATTGTTATCCCGGCAAAAAATTTTGGAAATTGTTGAAAATAAATTTGACACGTTTCCAAACCGCCATTAAGATTCGCCCCGTCCTCACCGATGAGGGGCTATAGCTCAGCTGGGAGAGCGCTTGCATGGCATGCAAGAGGTCAACGGTTCGATCCCGTTTAGCTCCACCAATTTACAGGTTCAAGGTTCCGGCCACACCGTCCTTGAATTGATCAGGTCTCAGCTCTGATCAGATGTACAGAAGGTTTTGTCCCCTTCGTCTAGTGGCCTAGGACACCGCCCTTTCACGGCGGTAACAGGGGTTCGAGTCCCCTAGGGGACGCCAGTTTCAACAAGCAGCTCGAAAGGTCTGCTGCGTCGCGAGACGAAAAATCCGGGGCTATAGCTCAGCTGGGAGAGCGCTTGCATGGCATGCAAGAGGTCAACGGTTCGATCCCGTTTAGCTCCACCAATTTTACAGGTTCAAGGTTCCGGCCACACCGTCCTTGGATCGATCAGTTCTCAGCGCTGATCTGTTGTATAGAAGGTTTGTGTCCCCTTCGTCTAGTGGCCTAGGACACCGCCCTTTCACGGCGGTAACAGGGGTTCGAGTCCCCTAGGGGACGCCACGATTACCCGCTCTGCGGGATTTTTAAGGGTCATTCAATTATTGAATGGCCCTTTTGTTTGTCTGGCGTTTGGCCAATTCCCTCCTTTATCACCCATTTTCTGTTCTGACCGGCGGTCGTGCTTATCGCTTGCCAAATATTATTATGGTAATAATATTCAACCCATGAAAGACGGAGGCTTCGATGAGCGATAAAAAAGCGCAAACCCGCGAACGTATTTTGCAGGCTGCCAGCGCGGCATTGATCCAGCGTGGCCCGGCTGAGCCCAGTGTGGGCGAAGTAATGGGGGCGGCGGGGCTGACAGTCGGCGGCTTCTACGCGCACTTTGAAAGCAAGGACGCGCTGATGCTGGAAGCGTTCAGCCAGTTGCTGGCGCAGCGTCGCGCCTCCATCGATGACTTGGACGAACAACTGACCGGCGAAGAGCGCCGCACGTTGGTCGCAGCGTTTTATCTGTCGCGCAAGCACCGCGACTCCACGACCCAGGCCTGCCCGTTGCCCGCGACGGTGGGGGAGATGGGGCGCTTGCCGGACGCTTTTCGCGAGGTTTTGAACGAGCACGTCGAGTTGATGGCCGCGCAATTGGCCGGCAGCCCCGAAGATATCGACAAGGCCCTGGCGGACATGGCCTTGATGGTAGGGGGGCTGACCCTGGCGCGGGCACTCGGACCCGGCGAGTTATCAGATCGGGTGATACGTGCGGCCAAGTCGGCGGTACGCTGAAAAAGGGGATGCAAGATGGGCGCATTGACCTGGGTTCGTGGTTTCAATGGCACGGTGGGGCGCCTTGCGCCGCATGCGGTCGCCAGCAAGATGCGTCGCACCTTCATGACCCCGCGCGATCTGCCGCCGCGTGACTGGGAGTTGCCGCTGTTGGCCCATTCGGAGCGCATCACTCTGCGTTTCGGCCTGTCGGCATTGCGTTGGGGGCATGGCCCGGCGGTGCTGCTGATGCATGGCTGGGAAGGCCGCCCGACTCAATTCGCCAGCTTGATCACGGCGTTGGTCGACAACGGCTATTCGGTGATAGCCCTGGACGGTCCCGCTCACGGCCGTTCGCCAGGGCGTGAAGCTCATGTACTGCTGTTTGCCCGCGCCATGCTTGAGGCGGCGGCCGAGCTGCCGCCGCTGTATGCGGTGGTCGGCCATTCCATGGGCGGCGCCAGTGCGATGTTGGCGGTGCAGTTGGGGTTGCGTACGCAGGCATTGGTCAGCATTGCCGCACCGTCGCGCTTTCTGGATGTGCTACGCGGGTTCACCCGCATGGTCGGCTTGCCGCCCCGGGCGCGCTCAGCCTTTATCCAAGAGGTGGAGTTGAGCATGGGCATGCCGCTCAAGCATCTGGACGTGGCCCACTACCAGTTGAACATTCCCGGCCTGATCGTGCACGCCGAAGACGACACCTTCGTTCCGGTCAGGGCGGCTCAAGCCATTCACGAAGCCTGGTTCGACAGCCGCCTGCTGCGCCTGGAGCAGGGTGGCCACCAGAAAGTGCTCGCCGACCCGCAGGTCATCGACGCTGTACTTGCCCTATTGGCCGGCTGCCGTCTACAGGAGCGCCAAAGCGCCTGATACACTGCCCCGCCGACATCAATCGACTGGAGCAAGGCATGGGCTGGGATTTGGCAACGCCGTTCATCATCGATCTGCAGGTTGCGGCTGAGGACATCGACGGCCTGGGGCACGCCAATAATGCGGTGTACGTCTCATGGCTGGAGCGTTGCGCCTGGCGCCATTCCCAGCGCCTGGGGCTGGACCTCACCGAATACCGACGCCTCGACCGCGCCATGGCCGTGGTGCGCCATGAGATCGACTACTTGGTGGCAGGCTATGAGGGCGATGAGTTACAACTGGCCACCTGGATCGTCGATTGGGACCAGCGCCTGAAAATGACCCGTCGTTTCCAGCTTGTGCGCCCCCGTGACGGCGCGACCCTGCTGCGTGCGCAAACAACCTTCGTATGTATTGAGTTGTCCAGCGGCAAGCCCAAGCGTATGCCCGCCGAGTTTATTGAAGGTTACGGCCCCGCCCTGACAGGGGGTTAACGGTTGCCGCAGGAAACCCAGTAAACTGCGCCACGATTTTTGTTGAGTGTTTTCCATGCAAATTGCTTTGGCGCCCATGGAGGGGTTGGTCGACAACATCCTGCGGGACGTGTTGACCCACGTGGGCGGTATCGACTGGTGCGTGACCGAGTTCATCCGGGTCAACGACCGCCTGCTCACACCTGCCTATTTCCACAAGCTCGCCCCGGAACTGCTGCACGGTGCGCACACCGCTGCGGGCGTGCCGTTGCGTGTGCAATTGCTGGGCTCCGACCCGGTTTGCCTGGCGGAGAACGCCGCCTTGGCCTGCGAGCTGGGTTCGCAAGTCATCGACCTGAACTTCGGCTGCCCAGCCAAGACCGTCAACAAGTCCCGCGGCGGTGCGGTGCTGCTCAAGGAGCCGGAGCTGCTCAACCAGATCGTCGAACATGTGCGCCGTGCTGTACCTGCCCATATCCCGGTGACCGCCAAGATGCGTTTGGGCTTCGACAGCCCGGATGGCGCGTTGGTGTGTGCAACGGCCCTGGCAGAAGGTGGTGCGGCGCATATCGTGGTACATGCGCGTACCAAAACCGATGGCTATAAGCCCCCCGCCCATTGGGAGTGGATCCCGCGTGTGCAAGACGTGGTGAAGGTGCCAGTGTTTGCCAATGGTGATATATGGAGTGTTGAAGATTGGCGGCGGTGCCGGGAAATCAGCGGCGTAGAAGACATCATGTTGGGACGCGGCTTGGTCGCGCGGCCTGACCTGGCCCGGCAAATCGCTGCTGCGCGCGCTGGCGAAGAAGTAGTGGAGATGACCTGGGCGCAGATGCAACCCATGCTCCACGAGTTCTGGCGTCAATCGGTAGCCCAGTTGACTGAAAAGCAGGCGCCGGGCCGTTTGAAGCAATGGCTGGCGATGTTGACGCGTAATTACCCGGAGGCGGTCGAACTGTTTACGGCCCTGCGTCGTGAAACCGCATTGGAACAGGTTAGCCGCTTGCTTGGCATGCCTCACCCACAACCGGCAACGTTATGAGTTGTAACGCTTCAATGTCCGTTGATGGTGGGTGCAACATTATTTGAGTCGGCGTCCTGTTTCAAAAAATGCCCCATATTGAGAGATATGGGGCATTTTTTTGTTTGTTGGGATTATCTATGGCTGAACTTGACGCCCTTTATAGAGCGCTCGCAGTTTGTTCTCACATAGGTTGAATGTTGCTCGGTAATAAACAGGCACGTTATAGGTTTTTTAAATTCAAAAGTTTCTCTGTGTAAGTTTATTTATAAATATATGTCTTCGGTGCGTGGTTCTGGTTGTGTCTTATATGTTCGCGCGAAATATCAAAGTGGGCGGTTACGCGGCGTTTTGAATTGTATCGACAAGTTGCGTTTCAGGTGAGTTATTAATCTGTATTTCTGCCACGCACACATTCGGGGGCGGCAAATCGAGGTGTTCTTTAAAAAGCACGAGGCAAAGTCTGAAAATTTGGTTTGGTTTCTTTATATGACGCGCGATTTTAGGAACTGGTCAGCGTTAACTCCCACAAATTAGCAGCTGTCAGGCAGTGTTGTTGCTTGCAGTTCATTAAGGCTATTGCTTCCCTGGCCATTTAACGGAGTCAGGTGGCGCCGATTAAGGAGTTTATGAATGTCTCTATCTGTCAATAATTCGCCCTTTGTCAAAGTTGATACATCACCTCTGAGCGGGCAGTTGCCGACCCCGTTGAAAGTCGACATGCAACCTAAACCTCCGACGAGCCATTTCAACCTCAACCCCGCATCTGCACGCAATGAAAACAGTGAGGTCATGGTGAGTGCGACGGCGCTCACCAGAGTATTTGACATGCTCGAGCAGTTCTTCAAATCCATGCGGGAGATGCTTTTGGGAAAAAGTGTTACGCCTGATCTGGAGGCAAAAGACCAGCCCGTGAAGCCAGCTACAACTGATCAAGCGGAGAAGCTGAATGCAAAAGACCTGCCGGTGAAGCCAGGTACGACTGATCAAGCGATGAAGCCGGATGCAAAAGACCAGCCGGTGAAGCCAGGTACGACTGATCAGTCGGTGAAGCCGAATGCAAAAGACCAGCCGGTGAAGCCAGGTACGACTGATCAGTCGGTGAAGCCGAATGCAAAAGACCAGCCGGT